>SFGN01000145.1 GCA_004556565.1 Lachnospiraceae bacterium
ATATTTTGAAGATAGGGCAGCCGTTTCCAGCTGCCCTGTTTCCTTTTTTATGTTCTTGCCATTCCGTCTACACTGAGCACAACGCCCGTGATATAGGATACTTCGTCAGATGCCGGGAACACAAATGCATTGGCAATATCCTCCGGCTGACCCAGGCGGCGCAGAGGGATCTGCTTGATGAGCGAATCAATTACTTCCTTGGGAACAGCCTTCATCATATCGGTCAGGGTAATACCGGGAGCGACTACATCCGGAAGCAGCAGCGTTATTCGCAGCTCTTGCAAAGAGCCTGAAGTGAATAAAAACAGAGGAACAACTGCGGTGCAAGTCTGCGGTTGTTCCTCTGTTTTTCATCTTAATCATCAATCACGATGCAGTTGACTTTCCCCGAAACCGCCGTGCAGGCGTCTATGGCGAGAATACCTTTGGCGCAGTAGGGCGAAAAGTCGGGATCGTTGTCAAATTCGCCGCCCTTTCCCTCATATTTCGCATGACCGAAGGAGCAGTGCCAATGTCCGCAGACTATGGTTTTCCCGGCTTCTGTGATGCCGGCGTGGGCGGCTGCCATAAGCCGGTTGCAAAAGCTTCAAAAAACAATTAAGTTGAATAAAAATCGTAAAAAAAGACTATACTTAATTTGCGAAGTATGATATAGTGTCCTTATCAGTATGAAAGCGAGGAATGCACATGAGAATTGATCGAATCTCAATCAAAGGCTTTAAGGCTTTAAGTAATGTCTCATTTGAGCCGGGAAATGTGAATGTATTTATCGGTGCAAATGGTGCCGGAAAATCCACAATTCTGGAAGCAATTGGTGTTTTAAGTGCAGCCATGACAGACCGTGTTGATAATACCAGTTTGGATCGGAAAGGCATCCGACTGAGCACGCCAAACTTATATAAGTCGAGTTTTCGCGGTGATAGGAAGACGCCAACGATTGGATTTCAGATCCATTGGACAGACAGTAATGGGACAATTGCGTACGACCTGAATCTAAACAATCCCAAAGACGATTCTGCATGGCGATATCATTCCGAAGCATTGTATCGGAATGATATCAAGTTGTGGGGCAGAAGCGGGAATTCACAAATTCAATACGATGACCGAGTAGGTATGCTTATGCTTGCGCAGGAAGAACAACTCGGCGAAATCAAGCCATCGGCAGAACAACTGAAGGATTACGCAATCTATCAACCCAGCACCCCTATCTTAAGAGGAATTATGCCGGATCGTTATCAGACTACGCCTGTTGGTCTGTGTGGTGGTCGCTTGGCTGAAGCGATTGAGGAACTGATCAACAAAGATGATGGCGACATCAAATTTGGTGATCTATATATCGACGAAGTACTGGAGCTTTTGGATTGGGCTGCAAACTTCACTGTGTCATCTCCCAAGAAAAGCAGCATCAATTCTTCTGTTCCAACATCAAGACGAGTCATCGAATTTCAAGACAAGTTTATGCGTGAAAATGATCGCTTCACTGCATACGATGCCAGTGAGGGCTCTCTATATGTTCTGTTTTTACTCTGCCTGGCGATGCACGATCGCTCGCCTAATGTTTTTGCAGTTGACAATTTTGATCAGGCAATGAATCCGAGGCTGGCACGAGCGGCAACGAGACTGTTCTGCGATCTTATCAAGCAGAACAGCAAAACCGTGTTTATCACCACACACAATCCGCTGGTGCTGGATGGATTGAAATTGGACGATCCGGCGATTCGCCTATTTACTGTGGAACGAAGCAAGAAAGATGGTACGGCCCAAATCAAGCGAATCGAAGTGACACAGGAACTCATTGATCTTGACCAACCCCTTTCCAGACTTTGGATTAACGGAAGATTGGGAGGCGTCCCCAATCTGTTATGAAAACAATAGGATTCGTATGCGAAGGCCCTCGGGACTCAGATATACTTGAAGCGGTCATCAGTCAGATTCTTGGTGAAGAGATTTCTCCTTTGTATTTACAGCCGGAACCTTCATTGACCGGAGAAAATGGAAATGGCTGGAAAGGCGTTTGGTCTTGGTGCTATAAAAACGGAGAAACGCTGGATCAGCTCATGCAGGGAGCAACACCTAAGATTGATTTGATCATCATTCAGATGGACGGTGATGTTTCACGAAAAGAAAGGGAAGTTCACTGTTTGTGCTACACTGATAAGTGCCCCCACAGCGGTTCCGTTTTTCCGCTAAAGTGCAAGCAGCAAGACTGTCCGATTGATGTACCATGTGCTCACCACGATGACGGGACATCTGGCTTTGCTGACCATCTGCAAAAACTTCTGCTTAGCTACTTCCCAGGCGTCAATATTCCTGTTTGTATTGTACCCTGCGATAGCTCCGATGCGTGGGTTGTGGCTGCTTACGAAGATATATCCAATATTGAAGGCATCGACGATCCATGGACAAACATCATTGCCAGGAAAAAAGATTACCATGGTATTAGGGTGCCCGGACACAAGAAGACAAAGACTGTATATGACAAATTCATTCCTACTGTATGCAAGAATTGGGACAGCCATTAACTGTTTATATCCGTAGCTTGATTTATCAACTTCAATGGCGGCTATATCAACGCCTGAAATGTCCACGCCAAAATTTTCTTTTAATCTATTCCCAATGTCGAATTCGACCACATCGTTGATTTGCGCAGTTTTCGTTTCGATCTGTACCAGCGGAATATTGTTAGTCGCAGGAGCATTAGCAACAACATCCTTTACATATCTTGTTACAGCATCACGAATTTGTCTTTGGAAATCTTCAAGATTAAAAGAAACGAGTCTATGTAATTTGATAAATTGACGGTAATTACTTATCTTAAAGCTAATCGTACCGCGTACGGATGCCGGAACACCAAAATCGTCAAATCTCGGATCATATACATCAAAAAACGGAACGGCAAATTTTACTTGAATAATTTGTGCAAGGTTAATAAAGTAAACTTCTGCTTGAAAAGGTGTTCCACCTTCATACGCAAGACCAACAATACTTGCCAATACCGGAAAGTTTGCTGTTTTTATTATTTGGTCAAACGGGCCAACAATAAAGTCCTGCATCGTGCCATTCTTCTGTTTATAAACAAAGACAGCGACCTCTCCGTCTTTTACTCTTAAAGAAGATCCCCAACGGATGGCGTTTTCTCTATTACCAGCTCCTAATTGAGCTCCTGCCGGATGCCATTTCCATATTAAGTACGATGGTTCATCACAACGGATTTCGTCCATAAATCCGCCCGTTCTTTTGTCTCTATCAAATAATCCCATAACTTCTCCTCTCTGACTTTCAAAAACTTAAAGCCTTCGATTTATTCATCCTCGTCTTCATCATTTTTATTGTCAGTTTTTACGCCTGCCATTGCGTAAATTCCTGCACCAATAATTGGGAAAAGTCCCAACATTGCAACCATATAGAAAGGCGAATCGGAATCGCCAGACATAGCGCCACCAAAGAAACCAATTATCATCAGTACCGCACCAAGAGCACCAAGCAACAAACACTGTAAGAGTTTAGATTTTCTTATAGCTCTCGTAAAGGATTTTGCCTTTTGCTGTTTCTTAGCCTTATTATACAACTGGCTAAGGTATTGAAATTCAGGTGCATTCCCAAAAGAAAGTTTCGCTTTCTGATAGGCTTGTTCTAATTTTGCATACCACGCTTCAACATCATAGCCGCCAGCACTCATATTAGATGTTGCAAGTATGAAGAATTCATAAATATCTTCCTTAGTGTTAGGAATATAGAAATTACGAATTAGATCAATTTTCTGTTCAATCGACTCTGTACTTTCTAATTTTTGTGCTAATTCATTTACAACACTCGTTACTTTTGCACCTCGCAACTCATATCCACAAGCAGGACAAGCGGTTACAAAAGAATCAAGACGTTCGCCGCAGTTAGGACATTTATGTAATTCTCCGTCATATACAGTTTTTCTTTGTTCTTTAGCTCCATTTTGCGATGCTCCTACCGTCTTTCCGCAGTTGGCACAGAATTTAGCTCCCTCCGCAAGTTCTTGTCCACAGTTAATACAAAATCCCATTTCTATCTTCCTCCGTTATTTTAATTTTTAGAATAAATGCCGCACGAAAACACGGACTTAATCATCTCCCGTTCGTACAGCATCGCATATATCACCTATATTGCAATCCAAATAATCACATATGCGCAAAAGCACAGATAAAGCCACTTCTTCATTACGACGCAGCTTTGTCATTGTTCCTGTGGCAATATTCAAATCTTTCCTCAACGTAGCCTGAGAAATCTCTTTTTCAACAAGCATAAGCCAAAGTTTCTTGTAACTCATCCTCATACTACGCACCTCCAAAATAATGATACAAGTGTATTATACACTTTTTTGTGGATTTTGTCAATGTGTTTCGCTAAATTCAAAATTAAATATCTCAAGAAGTTGCGAATTTACAAAAAGAAATAGCGACAGATAGGTGTTGAGCTCCCTGCCGCCGTTCTCAGTTAATTATAAATCAAAGGAACCTCTGATTAAATCGGGTTAATTCTGTCCCCATTCGGGCTATTAGCCGCTTTTGGGCTTAGTTAAGGCGATTTGGGCGCAAAATAGCCCTCATAGCCTTCCTTTTTTGCTCTATTTCCCGAAAAGGGGCAGACTGCCCCTATATCAGGTTGCAGAGAGTTTTCGCCCAGCGATCGCGAGGACGTATAGGTTGGCGCAGGCGAACATTGCGTACAGGCGATTCTCGTTTTTCTTCAAGCCGCGATACGCCGTCTTTTTATAACCAAACTGGCACTTAATAATTCGAAACGCGTGCTCCACCTTACAGCGCACCGAGGACTTGCGGTTCTCAATATACCGTTCCCAATCAATTGCGTTGTCAGATACATGA
>SFGN01000031.1 GCA_004556565.1 Lachnospiraceae bacterium
ATCTCCTGTGTGGTCTGCTGGCTTCCTTTCCTGTCCCTCTCATGCACCAGAATCTTTTCCACGAACTCATTCAGCATATATGTGGTCAGTTCATCAAAATTCTGATATTTGTCCACCAGTGCAATAAATCTTTCCGCAGACCGTCTGCCATTTTCATATCCGGCTACCTCTGCTTCCAATTCTGAAATTTCCGCTGTCAGTTCTTTCTGTTCTTTGGAATACTGCCCATCAAGGACTGCGTAACGTTCGTCCGGCAGCTTACCGAGGATATTATCCTCATATATCCGGCAGATCAGTTTTTCCAGTTCCTGCAGACGCTTTTTCGCTTCTGCTATCCTGTTTTTCAGCCTCACGATTTCACTGGACTGCTGGGAATTCTGTGTTGTCTTCACTGTCTCAATGAACTCTTCCCGGTTCAGATGGGAATATTCTGCGATAGCTTTCAGCAGGTCTTTTATCAGCTCCATCACAATATCCGCATTAATCCTGTGCTGTGTCGGGCAGAGTGTTCCAACCGGAACCTTGCTATATGCAGAACAGGTATATTGAGGGATTCTTTTCCCATTATTTACCCGGTGCACATACATTTTTGCCCCGCAATCCGCACAATACATCAGCCCTGTCAATGGATGGTGCTTCTCCCCATCCGTCCGGGTATCTGCGGACATTCTTCCGGATCCTCTGGACATTATCAAAGGTTTCCTGATCAATGATCGCTTCCTGCGTGTCCTCAAATACTGTCCAGTTATCTTCGGACACATAATGGCTCTTTTTGTCCTTAAAATGCTTTCTGGTCTTGAAATTAACAGTGTGGCCAAGATATTCCCGCTTTTTCAGGATTCCTGCCACCGTTGACGACCCCCACGCATAGGGATCTTTGATCTCGTCTACTCTTCCCTGCCATAATCCTGCCCCATGCCTTGCCATGTGTACTGCCGGGATCTCCACCTGGTCTTCTTTCAGCTTCTTTGCGATCTGGTAAGGACCATATCCGTCCATCGTCATCTGAAAAATCCTGCGGACAACCTGTGCAGCCTCTTCATCCACAATCCAGTGTTCCTTATTTTCCGGGTCTTTCAGATATCCGTATGGTGTGGTGCTTGCAACGTGCTTCCCGGAATTGCCTTTTGCCTTAAAGGTAGACCGGATCTTTTTGCTCGTGTCTTTCGCATACCACTCATTCATAATGTTTCGGAAAGGAAGAAAATCATCATCCCCATTCAGGCTGTCATGACCATCATTGATAGCAATCAGCCTGACCTGCTTCTGCCGCAGCATTTCCTGAATCTGACCGACCATCAGATAATCACGTCCCAACCGGCTCATATCCTTTATGATCACCGTCCCGATCTGCCCGGCTTTGATAGCATCCATCATGCTGACAAATCCCGGGCGGTCAAACCTTGTGCCGGATATGCCATCATCCGTAAAATGGATATACGGGGTAAGTCCATGGGATTCTGCATATTCTGAAAGCATCTGCTTCTGGTTCGATATACTGTTGCTCTCGCCCATAAGATCATCATCATGGCTGAGACGCTCATACAATGCGGTAAGTTTCTCCTGCATCCGTTTTCCTCCTTCCTTTCATTTTTCATTGCCTGTTTTCATTCCATATCCGTTCCTGTACCGGGTTCCAATGTTTCCGGGACGTATATTCCAGAAAAGATACGCTGAATGCACATTCAAATCTGGTATCACTATGGGCAGGCTGTTCCGTTGTCAAGGTTCGTGTAAGGAGCTTCAAAAAGTTCCCTACACTTAACCCAGCGCTCGGACACCCTTATACAAGGCAGTAACGCAACTTTTTTAAATTTCTCTGGATTTCGTGTCGGTTTGAAAAATTCCTTACACTATATCCAGACTGGCGAGGCAAAATGTTGCCATCCTTTGAGAATGTTTTTAAAAAAGTACAATTTCGTGTTTGAGGCAAAAAATAAGCCTCAAGAGACTTTTTAATCATTTTGGAGCTCCAATTTCCTAAAAAATGATGATTAAGAAGTCTCTTCAAGCTTATAACACCCGCCGGGTCTTTTGCCTCCAGGTCTGCAAAAAGGAGGTCAACGGGGCTTTGGTAGTCCTCGTCGTCCTCCTTCGCTTCGCTGGCATTGATAAGGTCAAGCAGCGTTATGAAGTTTTTTTCGTCCTCCGTGGCCTCATACCAGATGTAGCCAATCAGGGCGGAATAGTAGAGGCGTTCCGCCTTGACCCAAAAATCTTCGGAAGATTTATCACCTTCACCTTTGGTATTCAGGATCAGTGCGTTTACCAGCTTCAAAATATCCTTTTCCGAGCGGATATACGCCAGCGGATTGTATTTCATGGATTTTTTGAAATTGATAAGGTTAAGGCTCTTGATACGGTATTTCTTCATTTCAAGCAGGCGGCCGACTTCGTTTAAGATCGTGCCCTTCGGGTCCGTGACCACATACGAGGAATGGCACTGGAGCAACGAAGGCTTGCAGAAGAACCTTGTTTTTCCGCTGCCGCTGCCGCCGATCACAAGGATATTCTTGTTTCTGGCATACTTTGGCTGCTTCGGTCTGCTTGACATGGTGATCCGCTCCGTCTGGGTGATGGGGATGTTGTTGAAAAAATCCTCGTCCATAAACGGGGCGATATCTGCCGGTGTTCCCCATCGGGCGCTGCCGTACTCCATGCCGAGACGGTATTTCTTCGCGTTCTTGCCCTTCATGTGGACAGCCACGCGCAGGATCACCGCACCAGCTATACCGATCAGCAGGTCGATGGGGTGAAGGCTGGGCGCAAGAGAGGAAAACGCTGCCGTGAAGCCGTCACCGATGGAGAGTATCTTTGCGGAAAGGTCCGCGCCCGGTGCCAGCCGGAAGGCCTGGGATACCTTGTCGAAGGGATACACGAACAGGAGATACGGGAGGTTTAACAGGAGCAATTTCTTCACATTCATAGCTGCACGCTCCGATCTTTGACCTTGACTTTCTCCCGGTCAATGGTTCGTTGTTCAGCCATCTGTGCCGCCTTTTCCTTCGCCTGGGCCAGCCGCTCACAGACAGAAGTCCTTTCCTCCCGGCTCATTTTCCGGCTGGCGAACTCCTGGAAGGCCGCCGTGATCGCGTCTGCATCCCGGCTTTTGAAAAAGACCAGGTAGCGGGGCTGCTCGGCGGTAGTGTCCTTCTTCAAGGCGAAATCCACATGGTATTTCTTCGCCACATGGGTAAATGCCTTGATATTCCTGTCGCTGATCTCGATATTGGCAAGCCCGGCGTTCTGTCCGGCAAGCTGTTTGAGGGTCTGTTTGCCCCGGTGCATTTTCGGGGACTTGTTTTTCTGCGCCTCCAGGAACTTTTGCAGGGCTTTTTCAAGCACCTGCTCGCTCATTTTGGCGCCGTCAACGATCAGGGCAACGGCCTTGCCGGTTACTTCTTCCTGCATTTAGCCCCGCCCCCTTTGCCCGTCCCCGTACATATCGTGCTGCACCAGGGAAGAATAGTAATTGCCGATGGTGACAGGAGCGTTATACAGGGCTGCCAGGAGATATTTCTTGATATTGCGGACATAGGTGGTGTTGTCCCTCATGCAGTCCATGACATACTGCACATGGGAACTGTCCAGCTTCATAAAGCGGGATTTGACCACTTCCGCCGGATAATCGTCACCGGCTACACAGATCGTCTTTCTGGCAGAGCAGACGGTATCCACGATCAGCTCCGCGATCTCGTCAAGCTGTTCACGGTCAATGTGGCTGTCCTGGATCAGATACTCATACCCGATATTCTCAAAAATGACCTCCCTGTATGCTTCTCTGGCTCCCATCCCATCCGTTCCCATCCTTGCCCCTGCGGGGGTAGGGGGATTTGATTGGATAGGATTTGATGGTTCCGTAATTGATAAATCTTTTTTTGATTTCTGGTTACTTGATCCTTTCGTATTTAATTGTGCGGGTTCTCCCTGCATAGGCGCATCCAATGTTGGATTTACCTGTACGGGATTTTCCAATATAGGTGTTCCCTGTATAGGCTCCGGCTGTTTAGGTTGCTCTAAGATGGTGTACTCGATTGAGCCGAGCTGTCCGTTTTCATTACGGACACGCTCACGGATCAGATAGCCGTGTGCCTCCAGCTCACGGATACCGCCGCTGATACTGTCAATGCCGTCCTTACAGATATGGGCGAGACCTTTCATGGTGTAGTCCCAATCCTCCGGCAGCGACAGCATGAGGGAGAGCAGCCCCTTCGCTTTCAGGGACAATGACCTGTTGCGCAGGTGGTGGTTCGACATGACCGTATAATCACGGGTCTTGTCTATTCGGAAAACTGCCATGACCTGTTACCTCCTTCCTCGATGATTGAAGTGTTGATTTTCGGTGTTTTGACCGTCTGTATCCCTCCGATATCCTCCGCATGGGAAAACATCCGCACCCTTGCGGTTCGTGGCATACAGAGAAAAGAACAGCGAATTTTCTACCCGTATTGATACAGTTTTCGGGGCACTCCTTACAGATCACGGTCTTTGTGGTCATATCGGATGTTGCCGGCTATGACCTTCGCATGGTTCTTTATCCTGATAAATCCCTTATCCTGGTTCTTCAGGGCCTTGCCGTAACCGGCTTCTGTCAGGAACAGGCGCATTTTATCACCCTTGTATCCCATGGGGGACTCATGGGAGAGGACGTCAAAGACGATCATGTGGCGGGTATCGGGATCGAACCGCTCCAGGGCCATGATATCGTGACCGGCCAGCTTCTGGGCGCCGGATTGCTGCCTGGCCTCCGCCAGCATTTCCCCGATAGTCCTTGCCTTGCCGCCTTGTCCGGTGCATAGCGCCAGGTTATGTAAATCTCATTCAGGGCGGCTCCCTGGCTGGTGCCCTCGACCTGATAGATCATCCTTTTTTCAGCTTCACTTAAATTCATTTATCCGGCTCCTTCCTAAAATGGGCAACAAAAAAGCCACAGGTTTTTTGTGCCTGCGGCTTGTGCCATGCTTCGCTTATGTGGGAGCGGAAGACAACAGAAAAGGGATACCATTCGTGAAAATAGTATCCCTGCTCTGTAAACTTATTCAATTTTGGATGGTTGCATTGTCTGTCACTGTCCACAAAGCCTTGATTTTACTTGTTTTTCTCAACCATCCTTATCAAAGCCTTGCATTTCCGGGCTTTTTTCGCACTTTTCGATTTTGAAATCGGTCTGATTATCTCTTAGAGAACTGAGGTGCTCTACGAGCTGCTTTGAGACCGTACTTCTTACGTTCTTTCATTCTTGGGTCACGTGTCAGATATCCTTCTTTTTTCAGTACCGGTCTGTACTCCGGATCTGCCTGAAGGAGTGCTCTTGCGATTCCGTGGCGGATTGCTCCTGCCTGTCCTGTATAACCGCCTCCGCATACATTCACAAGAACATCAAATTTGTCAAGTGTTCCTGTTGCTACGAGCGGCTGGCGAACAACTACTTTCAGTGTCTCGAGACCCAGATAATCGTCGATATCTCTTTTATTAATTGTGATCTTGCCTGTTCCAGGTACAAGGTATACTCTTGCGATTGATTTTTTTCTTCTTCCTGTTCCGTAATATTTTGTATTAGCCACTGTAATTTCCTCCTTTCAACCTTCTATTTAAAATGTAATTACTTCCGGCTTCTGAGCCTGCTGAGCGTGTTCTGGTCCAGCGTACACATGAAGCTTTGTAATCATCTGTCTGCCTAAAGGTCCTTTTGGAAGCATTCCCTTAACAGCGAGCTCTACAACCTTCTCAGGCTTCTTTGCCATCATCTCTGCAAGTGTTGTCTCTCTCATACCGCCGACATACTCAGAGTGATTGTAGTAAATCTTCTGCTGAAGCTTTTTACCTGTTACTTTAACTTTTGCTGCATTAACAACAACAACGTAGTCACCTGTGTCAATATGCGGTGTAAATTCCGGTTTGTTCTTTCCTCTTAAAATCTTTGCAACTTCGGAAGCAAGACGTCCTAAAGTACATCCGTCAGCGTCTACGACATACCATTTTCTTTCGATCTTGTCCGGATTAGCCATATAAGTTTTCATGGGGGTTCCTCCTGTTATTTTCTAAGTCATCTTAATATTGAATCAATGCGTTTATATGAAATCAGCGTACTCCGGGGCTTTGGCGTATGCTGTTTCTCCTTTTTTCATGCTGTAATATTATATTACGTTAAAATCAAATTGTCAACATGTTTTTTACGGCATACTGAGAAGTCTCTAATCATATTATGACGCCTGAAAGTTTGCTCAATTTTACTGTTTCTTCCTCTTTTTTTCACAATTCTTCCTCTTTATAGTAAGTTACTGTTCACGCCCAAACTGTAACTACAGTAATACCGAAATTCTGAATTTTGAATGATATCTATTGTTGTTTCATGGCTTTTTTGGTATAGTATTCACATAGTGTTCCGCAGCGAACAAAAGCTGCGGGATATTTTTTGTAAAGCAGGAATATACTTTCCATTAATGTCAAGAAGATTCTGCACATTAACATAAGCAAAACGCTTTTATTTCCCGTTTTACACAGAATCCGCGGCAAAATCCCTCTGCGTCCAGTATTCGGTAAATATTATACTGCACGCGATGAATTTGGCAAGTGGATTTTTACACAACATTTTAGAGAAGGCAGGTATACTTTATGTGGGCTTACAATGAAACTTTTTACCAGATTTACCCGATCGGGTTCTGCGGCGCGCCGGTCAGCAATGACGGAGTGACCGTGCCCAGAATCCGCAAAGTAGCTGAATGGGGCAGCTATTTAGAACAGCTTGGGATTGGCTCTGTCATCCTGAATCCTATTTTTGAATCAGACAATCACGGATATGACACAAGAGATTTCAGGACGATCGACTGCCGTCTGGGAACGAATGAAGATTTTGAATATGTCTGCCGGACGCTTCATTCTCATAATATTAAAATCATCCTTGACGGGGTTTTCAATCACGTAGGCAGAGGCTTCTGGGCTTTTAAGGATGTTCAGGAAAAGCGCTGGGACTCTCCTTACAAAGACTGGTTCAATATCAATTTTGACGGTAACAGCTGCTATAACGACGGTTTCTGGTACGAAGGATGGGAAGGTCATTACGAGCTGGTCAAATTGAATCTGCAGAATCCGGCAGTTGTTGATTATCTTCTGGACTGTGTACGGTTCTGGATAGAGGATTTCAATATCGACGGACTTCGTCTCGACGTAGCTTATTGTCTGGACCACAACTTTATGAAAACTCTTCGTGCTTTCTGTGATCATACCAAACCTGGATTTGCGTTGATCGGTGAGGTTCTTTTCGGAGATTATAACAGGATTGTAAATGATGAGATGCTTCACAGCTGTACGAATTATGAATGCTATAAAGGCATTTTTTCAAGCCTGAACAGCATGAATCTGTTTGAAATCGCACACTCCCTGAACAGACAGTACGGACCGGAACAATGGTGTCTTTACCGTGGAAAACATTTGATGAGTTTTGTCGATAATCACGATGTGACCCGTATTGCAAGCAATCTGACTAACAAAGAGCATCTTCCTCTTGCCTATGGGCTTCTTTTCGGCATGCCCGGTATTCCGTGCATTTACTACGGAAGCGAATGGGGCGAGCAGGGCGTGAAAGCACCGCATAATGATTACGCGCTGCGACCCTGCTTTGAAGAACCGAAGCCGAATACGCTGACTGAACTGCTGATGAAACTCATCCGTATCCGCCGTGAAAGCGATGGACTTGTTAACGGCAGCTATCATAATGTTGTCCTCACCAATCATCAGCTTGTTTTTGAAAGAAAAAGCGACAAAGAGCGCGTTCTCGTAGCCATCAATGCCTCTTCCGAACCTTTTGAGGCACGCAATCACGAGCTGAACGGACAGTTTACAGAATTGCTGACAGATGCTGAAATCAGCATGAATGGCAGCCTGGAACTTCCGCCGTACAGTATGCAGTTCCTGAAAATGAACTAAATCAACATACAAGTCAAGAAAGCAATGCATATTAAATCCGCCCATATCCTCCGATGCCGTTTCCGGCTCATGGACATGGGCGGATTTTATGACACGCCACACAATAAAAATTTGGATTTTGAAGATTCTTGTGTGACTGTTTATGCCTTGACAAGCACTTTCTGAATCTCTGCAATGTACATGAAATGATAATCTTTATGCGGATACCATTTTTCATCATTTTCCTTTACGATAAAGCACTCCGGCAGCATTTCCTGACAGTACTGCTTTTTGCAGATGAGAATCATATCAGCTTCTTCAAACGCAGTTGTCCCGTCTACGTAATACGGCGTCAGCCCCGCTTCCATTTCTTTATCACAGCCGCGGCCGGACTTGGTACCACAGATGCTCAGTGCCTTCCGGTAATCCTCTTTGTAGAAAGACAGTGTGAATATTTCATTGCTGTCAACAAATTCTCTTGTATATCTCTGCGGGCGGATATAAGCTGTCACCACATTCTTTCCCCACATAATACCGACACCTCCCCAGCTTGCAGTCATTGTATTATGCTTTTTCTCATCTCCTGCCGTAATCAGCATCCACTCTTTTCCGATTTTCGTAAATGGATTAAAACTCAGCTCTTCGACTGCGATTTCTTTAAATGCCATGATAATCAGCTCCTTATCTTTATTTTACAACGACTTTTCGGAAATTTTTCTTTCCTCTTTTTACGATCATGCCCTCTGCGGCAAATGCATCTTTTCCATAGCTTGTATGAATGTCTGTGATTTTTTCTCCGTCCACGGATACTCCGCCCTGCTCTACGGCGCGTCTTGCTTCGGCACGGGATTTTACAAGTCCGCTGGATGTCAGGATTCCCAGAATATCGATTCTGCCATCTCTGAAATCAGCCTCTGTCAATTCAGCAGTCGGCATATCAGCCGCATTGCCCTGGCTGAACAATGCCCTTGCGCTGTCCTGTGCTTTTTTTGCTTCCTCTTCACCGTGTACCAGACTTGTAAGCTCATAAGCCAGGATTTCTTTTGCCTTGTTAAGCTGACTTCCTTCCCAGCTGTCCATCGCATCGATTTCTTCCAGTGGAAGGAAAGTAAGCATGCGGATACATTTCAGCACGTCAGCGTCCCCTACATTTCTCCAGTACTGGTAAAAATCAAACGGACTTGTCTTGTTCGGGTCAAGCCACACGGCTCCGGACTGAGTTTTGCCCATCTTCTTTCCTTCTGAATTGAGAAGCAATGTGATTGTCATCGCACTTGCATCTTTTCCAAGCTTACGGCGGATCAGCTCTGTACCCGCAAGCATATTGCTCCACTGGTCATCTCCGCCGAACTGCAGGTTACAGCCATAATTCTGATACAATGCATAGAAATCATACGCCTGCATGATCATGTAGTTGAACTCAAGAAAACTCAATCCCTTTTCCATTCTCTGTTTGTAACATTCCGCTGACAGCATTCGGTTCACGCTGAAATGTGCTCCCACTTCACGCAGCACTTCAATGTAATTCAAATCAAGCAGCCAGTCTGCGTTATTTACCATAATTGCTTTTCCGTCCGAAAAATCAATAAACTTACTCATCTGCTTTTTAAAGCATTCACAGTTGTGCTGAATGGTTTCTTTTGTCATCATCTGACGCATATCGCTTCTTCCTGACGGGTCGCCGATCATGGCTGTCCCGCCTCCGATCAATGCGATCGGCTTATTGCCTGCCATCTGAAGACGCTTCATCAGGCAAAGTGCCATGAAGTGTCCGACATGCAGGCTGTCCGCGGTCGGGTCAAACCCGATATAAAAGGTTGCCTTTCCATTGTCAATCAGCTCTGAAATCAGCTTTTCATCTGTTACCTGCGCGATCAGGCCGCGGGCTTTCAGTTCTTCATAAAGTTTCATGTTTTAATCCCTCCGGTTTTCATAAGAATTAATCAGAGCCCTCATCCTGAAAGGACGAGGGCTCTTTACGCTCGTGGTACCACCTTCATTCACAGACCGCTCACGCAGTCTGCCTCAGCGAGTGCATCTTGCCGAAATCATTTGCCCGGAAACCAATACCATAAGATCTGAATCCGGCAAAACCTATATGGCGTAATCACTCAGTGCGGTAACGTGCACCACCCCGCCGCAGCCTACTCATATACAGGCTATACAGGTAAATGCATAATGCACATTTTTCCTGTTCTTACGGGACATTCCTCTGTATATTTTAGGTGCGGAGCTCCGAGATGTATTCATAAAAGACGGGTCATGCGCCTCTCAGCGTCCGGCTGCTCTCTGTATTCCCCTGCTCCATTACTACTTGTTCTCTTCTTCGCTGTTCGCTTATCTGTCGTTAAGTGTAACGGATGAAAGGCATTTTTGTCAACCCTGTTTTAAAACAATTGCCGTTCTGTACTTATGGCTCGTGACTCAAGCCGGCTTGCAGGTGAGGTTAATTACGAATCATTGTACTTCACCATCCGGATATTCGATTTTCATGAGCATCAGCCCCTGAGGCGGCGCGGTCACTCCGGCCGACTTTCGGTTTCTTGCATCCAGAATCTCTTTTACCTGCTCCGGCGTGTAAAAACCTCTGCCCACTCTTATCAATGTGCCGACAATAATACGCACCATATTATAGAGAAATCCATTGCCCCTGATACGGATAATGATCTCGTCCTCATTTTTCAGGACATCCAGGGAATATATTGTCCGAACCGTATCTTCCACATTTGTACGCACATTGCAAAAGCTTACAAAGTCATGCTCCCCGACCAGATACTCTGCCGCCTTTTGCATAAGCTGCAGATTCAGATGATAAGAAACAAAATATCTGGTAAGCCGCCTAGTAGGATCCGGCACCCGGGCATTTAAAATGCGGTATTCATAAGTTTTTATGACTGTCCGGTATCTTGGATGCCAATCCGGCGGAACATCTTCGGACGATACCACCACGATATCATCCGGCAGTTTCTGATTCAATGCATACGAAAACCGTTCCGGCGGAATCGGAGATTCTGTATCAAACACCGCAACATTTCCCATTGCATGTACACCGGCATCCGTGCGGCTTGCCCCGATAACGGCAATCTTCTCTCCTGTCAGTGCACAAAGCGCACGGTTCAGCGTTTCTTCTATTGTAATACCATTCGGCTGAACCTGCCAGCCGCAATAATTTGTCCCGTCATAAGCGACGGTCAGCTTAATCCGTCTCATGCATGCCTCCTGTCAGAAAATCCACAGCTTAAACGGCACATATCTTCCGATCACAAACACTGCCGCGAAATAAATGGCTGTAACCACATATGCAGCATAATCTCTGTGCCTGTAAATCAGCGGTTTCATCTTCGTCCTGCCTTCGCCGCCCTGATAACAACGTGCTTCCATCGCCATAGCCAGGTCATTTGCCCTGCGAAATGCCGACACAAAAAGCGGCACAAGTATCGGTATCATTGACTTCGCCTTCTGAATAATATTTCCACTTCCCAAATCCGCCCCCCTCGCTATCTGGGCTTTCATGATTTTATCTGTCTCTTCCAAAAGAATCGGAATAAACCGCAGGGCGATCGACATCATCATCGCCACTTCATACACCGGAACTCCGATTTTATTCAGTGGCCTTAACAGACTTTCAATCCCATCCGTCAGCGCATTCGGTGTCGTAGTAAATGTCATAAGAGACGAACCGATAATCAGGAATATCAGACGTATTGCCATAAACACGGAAACACGAAGCCCATTTTCGGTAATTCTCAGAAATCCAAATTGGAAAAGAACGTTTTCGCCTTGGGTAAGGAGCAGATTCATCACAACAGTAAACAAGAGCAGCACGACCACCGCTTTCAGCCCTTTTACAATGTATCGGAAAGGAACTTTACTTATTTTTATCACAGCGGTAAGAAACACCGCCGCAATCATGTAGCCCAGAATGCTGTTCTGCATAAACAATGATATCAGGAACAGCAGTGTACACACAATCTTCACTCTGGGGTCCAGACGGTGCATTATGCTCTCCGCCGGATAATATTGCCCGATCGTCATATCTCTAATCATGGAAACTCCCCTTTTCGGACTTCCGTTTCCGGAAACTCTTCATTATCTCATCTGCCGCTTCTTCTATCGTTGTCACATCGGTTTTCACCGAGTGACCTCTCTCCTTTAGGTCATGCATGATATAAGTCACCTGCGGCGCGGCAAGCCCAACCGCCTCCAGCTCCTTATAATGGGCAAACACTTCTTCCGGAGTGCCGTCCAGCATCTTCGTCCCCCGGTTCATTACCACGATCCGTTCCACATATCTGGCAATATCCTCCATACTGTGTGAAACCAGGATTACCGTAATTTTTGTCCGCTCATGCAAATGCTGTATCTGATCCAGAATATCATCACGCCCTTTCGGGTCAAGCCCTGCCGTAGGCTCATCGAGAATAAGCACTTCCGGTTTCATAGCCAGCACCCCTGCAATCGCAGCGCGACGTTTCTGACCTCCCGACAGCTCAAACGGAGACTGGAGGTAATATTTTTCAGGAAATCCGACCAGTTCCAGCGCCTCTCTTGCTCTTGCCTCGCATTCTTCCTTCGGAAGACCCTGATTCTTCGGCCCGAAACAAACGTCCGTCAGGACATCCTCTTCAAACAGCTGGTGTTCCGGGTACTGAAAAACAAGCCCGACCCTACTCCGCAGGCTTCGCATATCATACCCTTTATCGTAAATGTTTTTCCCGTCGTGGTATATCGCTCCTGATGTTGCTTTTAAAAGTCCGTTCAAATGCTGAATAAGCGTGGATTTTCCTGAACCCGTATGCCCGATGATTCCGGCAAACTGCCCGTCAGGAATCTCAAAAGACACATTTTTCAGTGCCTGTTTTTCATATGCCGTTCCCGGACTGTATACATATGAAATATTTTCTATTTTAATTGACATATTGCATCCACCAATTCTTCTCTGTGCAGAATTCCTTTCGGAAGATCCAGACCTCGTTTTCTTAATTCTTCTGCAAGCATCGTCACCTGCGGGACATCAAGCCTGTAGTGCTTCAGTTCATCCACACGACTGAAAATTTCCTTTGGAGTTCCCTGCATCACGACACGCCCGCTGTCCATAACAAATATTCTGTCGGCATCAATGACTTCTTCCATATAATGTGTGATTAATATCACAGTGACCTGTTTCTTTTTCCTCAATTCATGGAGCGTCCGGATTACTTCTTTCCTTCCGTTCGGGTCCAGCATAGCTGTCGGCTCATCAAGGACAATGCACTGCGGCTCCATCGCAATCACGCCTGCGATTGCCACGCGCTGCTTCTGACCTCCGGAAAGTTTGTTCGGCGAATGACTCCGATATTCCAGCATCCCCACAGTTTTCAGACTTTCTTCCACACGAGTCCAGATCTCATCTGTCGGAACACCCAGATTCTCCGGGCCGAACCCCACATCTTCCTCAACCACCGTGCCGATAATCTGGTTGTCCGGATTCTGGAATACCATTCCCGCCGTCCTCCGTACAGGAAATATCTCTTCAGAATCTCTGGTATCCCGGCCAGCCACCCAGATGGTGCCTCCGGTAGGGACAAGAATCGCATTCATATGCTTTGCCAGCGTGGATTTTCCCGAACCGTTATGCCCGAGGACAGCGACAAACTGTCCCGGCTTAACATCCAGGTCTACCTGATCTATCGCACGGGTCACGCCGGCGTAATTACCTTCTTCATCTCTTTTTTCATAGTCATAAACAAGCTGCCGCGCCCGTATCATATTCATACCCCCGGTGCCTCCATTGCTTTCACTGCATCATATTACCACATCATTTTCCTACATCATTTTCTCCGGCTCGCCGTATTCCTCGCCAAAGATTTCCACAGTCACTTTTTTCATCACCTGCGGTTCAAACGGCCTGTCACGGAAATCTGTCGCCGTCTCTGCTATTTTATTTACTATATCCATACCCTCTGTAATCTTTCCGAAGGCTGCGTATGCGCCGTCCAGATGCGGAGATTTTTTGTGCATGATAAAAAACTGTGAGCCTGCGGAATCCGGATGCATCGCTCTTGCCATAGATAACACTCCCGGGTCATGCTTCAGGTCATTTTTAAAACCGTTCTGTGAAAACTCTCCCGGAATTGTATATCCCGGGCCGCCGGTTCCTGTTCCTGACGGGCAACCGCCCTGAATCATAAATCCACGGATGACCCTGTGAAAAATCAGCCCATCATAATACCCTTTATTCACCAGTGATATAAAATTCTTCACGGTATTCGGTGCAATCTCCGGATACAGCTCCGCTTTCATAATATCCCCGTTTTCCATTTCAATTGTTACAATCGGATTTGCCATATTTTTATATCCTCCATCTTCTCGGTCTATATTTTAAGCTGTTTATACCGCTTTTGCCATTGTACCCGATAATCAGCTGTTCGTCAATTTTCTATTATAAGATTTTCCCTGGTTCTTTGAGTCAATTCATCCATTTTCCGGTCCATATCCCGGTGTGCAATAGTTAATCTGTACATTTTTTTCTGTTGTTTTTGGGCAGTCATAACATTGAGTTTTTTCTCTCATCATCGTATACTTTGACATAGAAACAAAAACGTAATTTGTTTAAGGGATCACATTAAAGAATTACAGCATTCTAATTAGTTCTATTTATTTTAAGGAGGATTTTAAAATGGCAAGTTTATCATTAAAGGGAATCCAGAAGATTTATCCAAACGGATACCACGCAGTTAAAGACTTTAATCTTGAGATCGAAGACAAAGAGTTCATCATCTTCGTAGGACCTTCAGGATGTGGTAAATCCACAACTCTTCGTATGGTCGCCGGTCTGGAAGACATTTCCGGCGGTACTCTTGAAATTGACGGAAAGGTTATGAACAATGTAGAGCCGAAGGACCGCGATATCGCAATGGTATTCCAGAACTACGCTCTGTATCCGCATATGACAGTTTACGATAACATGGCATTCGGTCTGAAGCTTCGTAAAGTACCGAAGGATGAAATCGATAAAAAGGTTCGTGAAGCAGCAAAAATCCTTGACCTTGACAAACTGCTCGACCGTAAGCCGAAGGCTCTTTCAGGTGGACAGAGACAGCGTGTTGCCATGGGACGTGCCATCGTTCGTAACCCGAAGGTATTCCTGATGGACGAGCCGCTCTCCAACCTGGATGCAAAGCTGAGAGTTCAGATGCGTATTGAGATTTCCAAGCTCCATGAAAACCTCGGCGCAACAATCATCTATGTAACACATGACCAGACAGAGGCTATGACCCTTGGTACAAGAATCGTCGTTATGAAAGACGGTGTTGTTCAGCAGGTTGATACTCCTCAAAATCTTTACAATGCACCAGGAAACCTGTTCGTTGCCGGATTCATCGGATCCCCGCAGATGAACTTTATGGACGCAGTTGTTAAAGTAAACGGCGGAAACGTTACTCTTACTGTCGGAGAGCAGGTTCTGAAAGTTCCGGCATCTAAGAAACAGGCTCTTATCGACGGCGGATATGACGGCAAGACCGTTGTTCTTGGTATTCGTCCGGAAGACGTACATGACTCACCGGAATTCATCAAAGCATCACCGGACAGCATCATCAAATCCAAGATCAAGGTTTATGAGCTTCTTGGTGCTGAAGTATTCCTTTACTTTGATGTACAGGGCACACAGATGACAGCACGTGTTAATCCACGTACTCCGCTCAGAACAGGTGACGAGGCTACATTTGCTCTGGATATGGAAAAGATTCACCTCTTTGATAAAGAAACAGAGTTGACGATTACAAACTAGTAGTTTAAAATAAAAATAACAGCCACGCAGATGCGAGGCATAAAAAAAGGGCTGTACTATGTACAGCCCTTTTTATACTGTACTATACAGAAAATCTGTCCCTGAGCAGCTTTTTCATAATCATTGAAAATGTGAGGAAATTTTATGGAATATACGCAGGAACTCTCAGCTGCGCTGAAAGAATTAGAACGTATCACAGGCATCCGGATGAACGTTGCCGCCGATACACCCGAACAGACCGAACTAGCTTTATCTCAAGTGCGGTGTCTTTGCACTGCTTATAAAGAAAAGTATGATAAAACACATTTTCTGCAAAGTCTTTTTACCGGAAATCTGACTCCATATGATATTTCGGAACGTGCACGCAGACTTCACATAGAGCCGGATGTAAGCCGGACACTATTTCTCCTGGAAACGGCTTCAGATAATGATAATACAGTCAATGAAGTAATAAAGCATTTATTTCCTTCACCGACAAAAACTTTTCTTGTCCCTGTATCAGATCATATCCGGGCGATACTGCGCCCGATGAAACAGGATGAAACCGCGGCTGATATTGAGCAGATTGCACATACAATCGTTGATACTCTGAATATGGAGGCGCTTGTTTCTGTGCAGGTTGCATATAGCCCTGTGCTGAAGCATCTTTCCGAAGCCGCAGAAGCATTCCGCGATACCAGTCTTACACTGAGCGTCGGCAAGATTTTTTATTCCGGGCAGACGGTTTTTCCGCCGGGCAGGCTTGGAATCGGGCGTCTGATTTACCAGCTTCCGATTCCGACATGTAAGGATTTCCTTCATGAAATTTTCGGCAGCAATATCCCGGAATATATGGACAAAGATTTTTACTCAGCGGTAGAGACGTTTTTTTCCAATAGCTTTAATATTTCCGAAACAGCACGGCAGCTTCATATGCACAGGAACACCCTGATCTACCGCCTGGATATGCTGCAGAAGCATACAGGCCTTGACATCCGGAAATTTGAAGATGCCATGACATTTAAAATTGCTTCCATGATTATAAATTACCTGGAACAGCTTCCTACAGCATAATTAATAACAAGCCGCACGAAGCGGCAGAACGGAGGAAAATTTATAATGAATGATGTTTATTATGAACAAATTGTACGCCGTAAGACACGGCCTGTTGACGTCGCTTTGCGGTGTCTGATTGTTTTTGTGATCCTTGCCATAGCGATCTGGGGATTCATGTTTATCGGCATCTACGCTTTTTTTCTGGCAATGATTCTTGCCGTAGCCGCTTATTACTTTGCTTTTCCGCGGCTGAAAGTAGAATTTGAATATTCCCTGGTAAATCACGAGCTGGATATCGACATTATTTACAGTAAAGAAAGCAGAAAACATAAGATTTCATTTGATATCCAGTCTGCAGAAATTATTGCGCCGCAGAACTCACCGAGGCTTCGCTCTTATCATCCGTCGAAAATCCTTGATTTCACTTCCGGACATAAAGATGGAACTGTTTATGCCATTCTGACTACAACAGAACACAAATCTTCCTGCATTTTGATAGAGCCTGACGAAGAGATGGTAGAACATATGAAGCCCTGGATGGGAACAAAAATGTACACAGACTAATCTCAAAAAGGTCCACCGGACCTTTTTTCATATGCTTGGCAACATCATAAAACAGCTCTTCTGTGAAAAAAGAATATGTCCTCTGACATCATTTTTCCACAGGAGAGCCTGCTTTTTTACTAAATATTCTTTTTAAATCTTATGACACTTTAATCTGTCCGAGTATCTGCCCGATCGGGGCTGATATGGACAAATCTGCTTTTACTTCACGTGCAGTTTCTGACTTGTTAATCACCACAAGATATTTCCCATTGAAATAATCTATAAAACCTGCTGCCGGATAAACGATCAGCGATGTTCCTCCGATAATAAGCATTTCCGCACGACTTATGGCATTCACTGCACCGCTGATGGTGTTGGAATCCAGTCCTTCCTGATAAAGAACAACATCCGGCTTTATCACACCTCCGCACTCTATACAGCGGGGAATGCCTTTTGATTTCTTTACATATTCCGCATCGTAAAATCTGCCGCATTTCATACAGTAATTCCTCATTATGCTTCCATGAAGCTCATAAACAATCTTACTTCCTGCCGCCTGATGAAGACCGTCAATGTTCTGAGTCACGATTGCTTTTAATTTTCCTGCCCGCTCCAGCTCTGCAAGCTTCAGATGAGCCGGATTCGGTTTTGCATCCAGAATCATCATCTTTTCTTTATAAAAATCATAAAACGCTTCCGTATGCTTCATAAAAAAGCTATGACTTACCACTTCTTCGGGTGAGTATTTGTAAGCCTGATGGTAGATTCCGTCAGCACTCCTGAAATCAGGTATATTACTTTCTGTCGATACACCTGCACCGCCGAAAAACACAATATTCCGGCTTTCATCGATCATACGCTGCAATTCGGTTATTTCTTTCTCATACATGTTACATCCAACCCCTTTCTCTTCCATAACCGTTTAGCTTCAGACATTTTTCATACTACGGCACGAAAAACACTTTGCTCGGTAAACAGCGACTTCATCCTCATTCATCCTTCACATGTCCGCTTTCAATATAACGGTCTATAATATTGCTCATGTACTGCCAGATTTCCGGAAATGTTTCTCTGATTTTTTCATTTCTCTTATAAATCTGTGACTTCTTCACCTGATGCTCTTTCCAGCTCTTCCCCAGTGATGCATCATTCAAAAGCAGAGGCTGAAAATTATCCAGCATGTGTGCATATTTCGCATCCGCGGTTTCATATGCTTCAAACTCTTCCCACAGCCTGCGGAAATGTTTCTCCTGTTCCTCCGGCAGTATTCCGAAAATTCTGTCTGCGGCTGCGGTCTCCCTGCTTTGTTTTGTCACTGCCCCTTCTGCATCGTACGCATAGGTATCTCCGGCATCAATTTCCACCAGATCATGTATCAAGACCATCAGCATCACCTTCGGCACGTCAACCGGTTCGTGTGAATATTCCTGCAGCAGATATGCCATCAGTGCGAGATGCCAGGAATGTTCTGCGTCATTTTCTTTCCTCCCTGCATCCGCCAGATACGTCTGCCTGAAAATGTTCTTCGCCTTATCTGTCTCTACAATAAACTGCACCTGTTCTTCCAGCCTGTTCATGTCCTGTGCCTCCGAAAATTTAATTTTTGTATTTCCAGTATACTACTTTTTCCCGTGTTTTTCTATTTACAGTTTTCTATATCATAAAAAAGACATTCATATGCACTTATCCATGCATATAAATGTCTGCCATCTTTTGTTCACTGATTTTTTGCCAAACAATCTTACAGTTCGATTTTACCTGTTGCTTCACCGTCATTTACCACATAATAAGCTGCGGTTTCTTCCGGCTTCACATAAATCTTTACTGCCTTCATATCGCCCACTTTATTCTTGAGCTCTTTTGTCCAAACTTCCTTCACCTGTTTAAGCAGGTCTTTTTCTGTTACTTCTTTTCCTGCAAACTGAAGAACTGTCTCAACTTTCAGTTCTGCTTTAGCTGCTGTTTTTTTCGCCGGTGCTTTCTTCGGTGTGGCAGCTTTTACTTCTGTTTCTGCCTTCGCCTCTGTTTTTGCTTCAGCCGCTTTTGACGCTGCTACAGCTTTCGTTGTTTCTGCTGCTTCCGCTTTTACCTCAGCTGCTTTTGTTGCCTTTACAGTCTTAGTTGTTTCATTTCCTGCCTTTTTAGGTCTTGCCATTTTTTTACCTCCTAAAAAATCAATGTCGATTTTAGAATTTCATAAGTAACGCGGACTCTTAAGAATCCACTTCGCTACTTCCTAGTATGCAGTCTGTTTTACCTTTCTGCGCCTAACCTCTTGTTGCACAAGGCATATTGTAACTCATTTTCCCGAAAAGGTCAAAAAGAAAAGATGCAATTTGAGAAAGTCTGTGATTTCTGCCTTGTTTTTTCCATATATTTTGGAAAAAGTACGACAATCTGTCTAATATTACCGTACTTTTCCACGCCTCGAAATGGATAATACGAGCCCCATCTCACATAAAAGTATGAAAACTGCCGTGCCTCCGTATGATATAAACGGTAATGCAATCCCCGTATTCGGGAAGGCATTTACATTGACAAGGAAGTTAATCAGTGCCTGCACTCCAATATGCATCAGAACCCCCACTGCAATCATTGATCCGAAAATATTTTTTGATGATATGATTACTATGTAAATCTGATAAAGAAGATATACAAACAGGCTGAATAACGCAATTGCGCCCAACAGCCCCAGTTCTTCACAGATAATAGAAAAAATCATATCTGTCTGTCCTTCCGGAATCGCGCCAAGCTTTTGTACTGAATTTCCCAGTCCTTTACCAGTCAATCCTCCGCTCCCGATCGCATAAAGCGACTGAAGCACCTGATACCCTGCCTGGGAGGCATAACGCTCCGGATCCAGCCATGCTGCAATCCTCGCCGCCCGGTAGGACATATTTTCCAGTTTCTCCGGCTCCGGCATATTCAGTGCTATCTTTGCCACATAAGCTCCGGCAAAAGCAACTGCGACGCCTGCAGCTTCCAGATGCTCTTTAACTGTTTTCGTCGATATAAAACTGATTCCGAAAATAATCCCGAGAATTACAATGGTACTGCTCAAATCGCTGGAGATTACCAAAAGCATTGCCGCCGGGATTCCCCCTATTATCCATAATATAAGCATCATCCATCTGGGCTTCAGCATTCTGCTGTATCTGCTCACAAGATAAGACAGCGTAATAATTACAGAGGCCTTCACCAGCTCCGCCACCTGAAACCGAACACCAAGATTAAGCCAGCGTGTCGCACCGTTAACATTAACACCAAGCGGGGTCAGAAGAAGCACAATAGATATGATTCCCGCAATATAAATCAAAAAAACCAGTTTTTTTATCCAGTCATAACCGACTCCCCATAAAAAAGCACATATTATAATGCCGGCAATCATAAATATAGCCTGTCTCTTCATCAGATATAACGGATCGTACCCGCAGTCTTCACTCATAGAACAATCGTAATACGATGCAGAGCATACCATGACCAGCCCGTAACCGCACAAACAAATGGTTGTAATCAATATCAGCAGATCTGTCCGTTTTCCTTCCAGAATCTCCTTCTTCACTCTCTGAACTTTGTTTTCTTCAGTCCTGTTCATTCAATCACTCCCTGAAACATACCTGGATAAGCATCCGTTTAAAGCGGATAGCCGGAATTTATTTTCTAAGTCAAAATCATACCATAAGATTTCTGCTTTTTCCAGTCCCAGTATAACGCAAAAGAACAGAAATGTATGTCCTGTTACTATTCACTCAATTCTGCACATTCGCATGGATAAGTCATTCCCCACTGACTCCGTATTTCATCCATCAGGCGCATCACCCTTAAAATTTCTTCATGAGGCATCTCTTCACACTCAACCTTACCTTCTTTAATCGCTTTTATACAGGCAAGCACTTCATATTCATAACCGTTTATCTGTTCCGGGACCTGATAGGATGCCGTCTGCTTTCTATCAAGATCAAAGACCCGTATTTCTTCGCAGTTATTGATATTCTGTACTTCCAGATAACCTTTATCTCCGCTGATGACCCCCTGCCGGTCAGTCTGCGCAAGCATATCGCTGTGCAGTACTGCCATTTTTCCGTCAGAAAATGTGAGTGTTATACTGTTCATCCAATCAATTCCTTTCGGTGACATAATTGCAGAAGAAACAACTTTATCAACCTCTCCGTGAAACGCCATAAGGGCAAAATTAATAGGGTAAACCCCCAGATCCAGGAGGGCGCCGCCTGCCAGTTCGGGATTCTGAAGCCGCTCCACATGGGGCAGCACATACCCGAGGTTAGCCGTCAGGGATGTCACCTTCCCGATTGCGCCGCTGTCAATCAGCCGGTCGATCATTTTCCTGCTGGGCATATACCTTGTCCAGATTGCCTCTGCCAAAAGAAGTCCTTTATTCCGGGCAAGTAAGATAAGTTCTTCCGCCTGTTTGGCATTCACTGTGAATGCTTTCTCTACCAGAACACACTTCCCGTGCTCCAGACATAATTTTGCATGTTCATAATGATGTGAATGTGGAGATGCGACATACACCAGCTCCACTGCCGGATCCTGCACCATCTCTTCATAAGAACCGTAAGCTTTCATAAATCCCCATTTCCGTGCAAATTCTTCCGCCCGTTCATATGAGCGTGACGCAACTGCATAACGTTCTATCTCCGGGATTCCAGACACTGCTTCCGCCATACTGTGAGCAATACCGCCCGGCGCCAAAATTGCAAATTTCATATTATTTCCCTCCGTTTCATACATTTTTCAGCTTTTTCTTCCGGCCTCCAACACTGAGTCAAACATTTTCAGCGTCCGGCCATCTCCATTTAAACAAATTTTACAACAAACAGCTGCAGATTGAAAAGGTTATTTATAAATAATAATGCGGATATCAACAGTGATTTTCCACTTGTTTACGGAGTGCTTTTTTTTTTAAAATTAGGGGTTTACAAACCCGAATTCATTTGATATAATACCTTTTGTCGAGCGGAAGTGGCGGAATGGCAGACGCGCTAGATTCAGGTTCTAGTGGGAGTTAATCCTGTGAGAGTTCAAGTCTCTTCTTCCGCACTACAAACAAAAAGAATCCTAGAAACTCAAGGATTCTTTTTGTTTGTCTCTCTATTTTTCTGATTGTCGAATCCTACAGACATAAATAATATCACCACTTATGATTTAATCGAATAATGCTTACACTTAACAACTTGTTGACACTTCAACAAGTTTGAGCTATTATAAAAAACGTTGAATCTTCAACATCGATTTGGATGTCATAAACCCGTCATTCACTGACATACAAGCATGTCAGTAATTTGAACTTTTGACACCACAGTCAGTATTTTAATCATATGACAAAGGAGACTATATATGGTCGATAGATTTGAACGATTTTCTTTTGCCATGTCTGAAATCTTTCGATACTGGCATAAGATTGCATCGGATGAAATGGAAAAATATGGTCTTAAAGGAACGCATGCGACCTATCTTACCACCATGTACCGTTATGCAGACGGAGTTACTGCCACTCAGCTCTGTGAGCTTTGCGGCAAAGATAAATCTGACGTATCACGCATGATATCAATTATGGAGAAAAAAGGACTTGTAAAAAAAGAAGGCACGAACCAAAACCTTTATCGTGCTTCACTAAAACTAACCGATAATGGAAAAGAAATTGCAGAACATGTCTGTGAACGGGCAAGGATCGCTGTCGAAGCAGCCGGAAAAGGGATTTCCGATGAACACCGTGCCATTTTTTACAATGTCCTGGAACGAATCACATCTAATTTACAGACAATCAGCAAGGAGGGACTTCCACCGCAATGAACCCAACATCAAAAACATTTTGCAGAACTTATCAATTTGCATTCCACGCAGCACTTCCGCTTCTTCCGTACAGAGAACCGAAAATATTCAATAGTATTGACAGTCTGGCATCGTTATTAAATCAGCTTCATGTACATTCTGTCCTGCTTGTCACCGACCCTGTCCTGAAAAGCAGTGGAATCACCGCCCCACTAGAAGCGCTTTTGAAGGATAATAATATCCATTGTGCCGTTTATGACAAAACATGTTCAAACCCGACTGTAAAGAATGTAGAGGAAGCACGGAAACTTTATTTGGAAGAAAAATGTGAATGTCTGATTGCCTTTGGCGGAGGTTCCTCCATGGACTGTGCAAAAGCAGCCGGGGCAAGGATTGCCTATCCGAAAAAGTCTTTAAATCAGCTCAAAGGATTGCTGAGGGTACTCAGGAAAATCCCGACACTTATTGCCATCCCTACCACAGCCGGAACCGGCAGCGAAGTAACCATTACGGCTGTCATCACAGATAAAAAAACAAAACACAAATATACTATGAATGATTTCACGCTGATACCGTCCTATGCCGTACTCGACCCTAAAGTAACCTGTACGCTGCCGCCTTCTCTTACCGCGACAACGGGAATGGATGCCCTCACTCATGTGGTGGAGGCATATATCGGACGTTCTACCAGCAGGGAAACCCGTGCACTATCACTGGAATCAGTCAAATTGATTTTTGAAAATATAGAAACAGCATACAACGACGGAAAAAATCTCAAAGCCCGTGAAAATATGCTGCATGCAGCCTACATGGCAGGCATCGCATTTTCAAAATCCTATGTGGGATATATCCATGCTGTAGCACATTCTCTCGGCGGACAATATAATATTCCCCACGGACTCGCCAATTCCGTACTGATGCCAATCGTATTGGAAGAATATGGTCAAACTGCTTACAGGAAGCTTCATGAGCTTGGTATTGCCGCAGGTGTCGCCACAGAAAAAGACTCCCACAAAAACGGAGCCGAAAAATTTATCCGCGCCATCCGTGAACTGAATCAACGCATGAACATCCCGGAAACACTTGCCGGAATCAAAAAAGAAGACATTCCGAAAATGGCACAATATGCCGCGAAAGAGGCAAATCCACTTTATCCCGTGCCTAAGCTTATGAATGCAAAGGAACTTGAAAAATTTTATTATCGAGTTGCAGAATGGAGATAGAATTATGAATATAGACCAGATTTTAGAAAGCCAGCGTAAGTATTTTCAAAGCGGAGCCACACTGCCTGTGAGCTTCCGTATAGAAATGCTGAAAAAGCTGAAAAACACCGTCCGGAAATATGAGACGGAAATCGGCTCTGCCCTTAAGGCGGATCTGGGAAAAAGCGATTATGAGAGTTATATGTGCGAAACAGGTCTTGTCCTCAGTGAACTGAGCTATATGATCCGTCATACCCGCAGGTTTGCCGCAGAACACAGAGTGCATACTCCGCTGGCACAGTTTGCGTCCAGAAGCTATAAAAAGCTTTCACCGTATGGAAACACCCTGATCATGAGTCCGTGGAATTATCCGTTTCTTCTTACCATAGATCCGCTGGCAGACGCGATTGCAGCCGGTAATACCGCAATCGTCAAACCCAGCGCTTACTCCCCTGCCACCAGTGAAATTATCGGACAAATAATCTCGGAATGTTTTCCGCCCGAATATATTGCAGTCGTTACCGGCGGCAGGAAGGAAAATGCCAGCCTTCTTGAAAAGAAATTCGACTTTGTTTTTTTCACCGGCAGTCAAAATGTAGGAAAAGAAGTCCTGAGACATACGGCGGAAACTCTGACTCCTGCCGTCCTGGAACTCGGCGGCAAAAGCCCTTGTATTGTAGACAGCACCGCAAAGCTTAAACTGGCTGCCAAACGGATTGTATTCGGTAAGTATCTCAACTGCGGACAGACCTGTGTGGCACCTGACTACATTCTTTGCCATAAAAGCATAAAAGAAAGGCTTGTAAAGGAAATCTGCGGACAGATTAAGCTGCAGTATGGCAATGATCCTCTCAGCAATGCCGATTACGGCAAAATCATAAATGAGAAACATTTTGATCGTCTCTTAAGACTGATTGATAAGGACAAGACCGTCATAGGCGGCACAGCAAATAAAAACACTTTGCAGATTGCACCCACGGTCATGGACAATGTCACATGGGACGATGCTGTTATGCAGGAGGAAATATTCGGTCCGATCATGCCTATACTCACTTTTGAAGATTTTGATGAAGTATATTCTCTCCTCGCGGAAAAACCAAAGCCACTTGCCCTCTATCTGTTTTCAGAGGACAGGCGCAGAATACGCGAAGTAACCGAACGCCGCTCCTACGGAGGCGGCTGTGTCAATGACACGATTATCCATCTTGCTACGAGCGAAATGGGATTTGGCGGATTCGGTGAAAGCGGCATGGGCTCCTATCACGGCAAAGAAGGCTTTGATACTTTCTCTCATTCAAAAAGCATCGTAGATAAAAAGACCTGGCTGGACCTCCCCATGCGGTATCAGCCGTATAAAAAAGGACTATACGGGAAACTGCTTCATCTGTTCTTAAGGTGACAGCAAAAACCCGGTGTAGAATGTCATTTCAAGAACTGAGTTTATCATATAGGAAATTCTGAGTAATTCCTATATGATAAACTCATACAGATTCGCCGGATCTTTTTTTATATGCATGGCAACTCAAAAATGGTCCACCAGACCATTTTTTCATATGCTTGGCACACTGATAAAAGCCTCGGAATTTATAAATCCCGAGGCTTTTCAAAGGCACAGACCGGATTTGAACCGGTGATCAGGGTGTTGCAGACCCACGCCTTACCGCTTGGCTACTGCGCCATATCTTATACTTTTTACATATCTTATTACTCATTATATAACTCAACGAATATATCTATATTCTATTCAGTACTCATAAATTATAGCACTGTTTCAAAAAAACGTCAATAAAATTTTATCTCTGTCGCCATGTTCACTTCCGGCGGGTTACGTTTCACGGTCAAACGCTGCCTGAATACGCGCCCGTCGTACTGATGCTTTCTGCTCTTGACGTGATGACGCATTCCGATTCCGTATTTATGGCCATGAAAAAAGCGGGTGATGGGAATCGAACCCACGTATCCAGCTTGGAAGGCTGGTGTTCTACCATTGAACTACACCCGCATCTCTTTGACACAAACAGTATATTACCATATAAACCAAAAAAAATCAAGCACTTTTTTTATAACAGCTCAGCCATAATCGAAATAGCGAGCGAGTCATGCTTGCATGAATGAGCGAACTAATTCGATTATGAGCTTAGCGCCCTCTAATGAGCAAAAACAGCTGCTTTTGCAGCGGGGAAGCATCGCAGATGCGTTTTGCGAATGGCGCGGGCTGAGCTGTTATAACCACGCAGCCATAATCGAAATAGTGAGCGAGTCATGCTTGCATGAACGAGCGAACTATTTTGATTATGAGCTTAGCGCCCTCTAATGAGCAAAAACAGGGCAGCACTGCTGCCGCCCCGTCTCTGTTAAAGGGATTTAATTTAGGAATCGAAAAAACCTGTCCGTATTTATCTGTTTTTCTTTTATTATTCTGTATTCTGAACAACCTCAAGAAGCTGCATGATTGCGTCTTTTCCTGCAAGCCATGAGGTAAATGCAGTGGCGCTTCCTGATGCTGTCCCAAGTTCCAGTGCCCTGCCGTAATCTCTGCTCGTGAGATATCCGACCAGAAAGCCCGCCACCATAGAATCTCCTGCGCCAACCGAATTTACCACTGTACCTGTCGGAGGGCGCATCTTCTTCACTTCTCCGTTTTCCGCCACAAGTATCGCCCCGTCTCCCGCCATAGATACAAGCACATTGCGTGCTCCTTTTTCCTGCAGCTTTCTGGCATAGGTAACGATTTCCTCGTCTGTTTTCAGGACGACTCCAAACATTTCTCCCAGTTCATGGTTATTTGGCTTGATTAAAAACGGATGATATTTTAACACATTGAGCAAAAGATCCTTTGTGGCATCCACGGAAATCATTACGCCTTTACCCTGCAAACGTTCCATGATCTGCTCGTACATATCGCCCGGCAGGGTATTCGGGATGCTTCCGGAAAGTGCCAGCACATCTCCTTCTCCCAGAACATCAAGTTTCTCATAAAGCTCCCGGATCTTCTCTCCGGGGATTGCAGGTCCCTGCCCGTTAATCTCAAATTCGTCATCTGACTTTACTTTAACATTGATACGGGTCACACCCTCATCAAGCTGAATAAAATCCGTATCACAACCATATTTCTGAAGCATTTTTTCCATTGCTTCACCTGTAAAACCCGCCTTAAATCCAAGAGCGCGGCTTTTCATCCCCAGGTTAGATACAATAACTGCCACATTATTACCTTTTCCTCCCGGATATACATTTTCACTACTTGTACGGTTTACCGTATCCGGCTTGAAACGTTCCACCTGAACAACGTAATCCAGGGAAGGATTAAATGTTACTGTATAAATCATTTTGCCCTCCACCTTCTATTCAAAGGGGTAAACCATTCCCCACTGATTACGGATTGCCGATAATGTTTCCATTACATCACGGACAATCCTCAAATTATCCTTACCGCTGTGATTCCACACATAATCCTGCATGTCCTGTACTTCGTACTGCAAAGCTTCCGCAGTCTTACCGGCCTCGATCACTTCTGTTCTTCCATCCTCAGTGTATGTGATGGTCGCCTTGTCAGCCCTCGGATAATTATTGATTTCAATAAAACCTTTTTCTCCTGCCACAACTCCACGCTTCGGCTGTTTTGCACGCATGGTCAGTGCCATGACTGCCATTTCTCCGTCCGGATTCTTTAAAAGGATTCCGCTTGTCTCATCCACGCCCGTCTCAAAGTAATTTGCCGTTGTCAGGACAACATCTGATTTGCTGCTCATAAAATATCTTGCAAAGGATGCGGCATATACTCCGATATCAAGCAGCGCACCTCCGGCAAGCTCTTTAGAGAAGAAACGATTTTTCACATCATATTCTTTGCAGCTTCCGAAATTGACCTGTACCATTTTCACTGCTCCGATTGCACCTTCTTCTATCATCTGTTTCAGTTTTTTGTACAGCGGCATATGAAGCAGGGTGGTGCCATCGCAGATCACCAGGCCTTTCTCTTCTGCAATCGCCACGCATTCCTCAAGCTGCCGTCTGTTGACGGTGATGGATTTCTCACAGAATACATGCTTTCCTGCTTTCAAAGACTGCAGTATCTGCTGATAATGAAGGTTATGAGGTGTTGCAATATAAACAATGTCTATATTTTCGTCTGCAAGCATTTCATCCACACTTGCATAGGCCTTAGCCACGCCATATTTTTCTGCATAATCCTGTGCTTTTTTCATGCTGGTCCCGCAAACGGCATATATTTCTCCGTTGACTGCATTCAGAGCTTCACCCATTTCCGTGGCAATCCATCCTGTCCCAAGGATTCCCCAATTCAATTTCTTCATCGTTTTCTTCCCTTTCCGTCACTCTGCTTACTTTTCTATTATATCAATACCATCTTTTTTCCCAATAATTGCCTTTGAAGCAATTCCGAAAAACAGAGAATGCTCTACAATTCCCGGAATACGATTCAGGCTGCAGGCCAGTTCCCCGATATCTTCCACATCTGAAAACTTTGCCTCAAAAAGATAATTTCCGTCATCACTGATCACAAGACCGGCTTTTTTATCTGCCTTCCTCTCCACGACAACCGCGCCCATATCTTCCAGGACTTTTTTCACATATGCTCTTGCAGACCGGATAACTTCTATTGTAACCGGATATGAAAAATCAAGTTTTTTCCTGATTTTCCCTTCATCAGCAAGCAGAACATACTCATCTGCCATAGATGCCGCGATCTTCTCTCTCGTGTGGATTCCGCCGCAGCTTTTTAGTGCATTTAAATCCATATCCAACTCATCGCACCCGTCAAATGCAATATCAATGTGCTCCACCTGCTCCAGAGGCAGAACAGGGATATTATGTTCAAGGCACAGTGCCCGTGTATCCTCTGACGGAGTGACCGCCTGAATCCGTTTCTGCTCCTTCTCAATCCTCTTTATCAGGAGGGCGACAGTTGCGCCGCCCCCCAATCCTACTGTCATTTCATCACTGATAAGCTCAAATGCTTTATCGGCACATTTCTGTTTCATTATTTTTATCCTTTCTGCTGAAAACCTTAGTTTTCCTCATTTTCCTTCAGAGGTTTTTTCAGGATTGCAAGTATCAGGCATCCCACAACAGCTCCGATCAGAATAGAAAGTGCATACATTCCCGGATTACCGATTGTAGGAAGTACGAAAATCCCGCCGTGCGGCGCACGGAGCGTACATCCGAAGAACATCGACAGCCCGCCTGCCACTGCAGATCCAACGATACATGATGGAATAACTCTCAGCGGGTCGCTTGCTGCATATGGAATTGCACCTTCGGAAATGAAGGACAGTCCCAGTAGATAATTTACCAGTCCGGACTCTCTCTCCTTCTTGGTGAAACGGTTCTTGAAAAATGTGGTACAAAGAGCGATTGCCAGCGGAGGAATCATACCTCCGGCCATAACTGCCGCCATGATCTCAAAATTTCCTTCCGCAAGCTGTGATGTTGCAAATACATAAGATGTCTTGTTTACCGGGCCTCCCATATCCACAGACTGCATTCCCGCTACCACAATACCCAGCAGTACTTTGCTTGTTCCGCTCATGCTGTTCAGAACACCTGTCAGAGCATCATTTATCATTCCCATAAATGGATTAATCACTGTTGTAACTACTGAGCCGATCAGAATACCAAATACCGGATAAATAATCATAGGACGGACACTGTTCAGTGACTGCGGGAATTTATCCGTTGCTTTTTTCAGTGCAAGCACTACATATCCTGCCGCAAAACCGGCAAACAATGCGCCGAGGAAGCCTGCATTTACCGCACCGCCTGCCGGATTTAAGAATGTGCTTCCTGCTTTCGCCACCAGACCTGCAACGATACCGACAGCCAGACCGGGACGATCCGCAATGCTCATTGCTATGTAACCGGACAGTATTGGAAGCATCATGCCGAAGGAATATTCTCCGATTGTTTTGAAATAAGCTGCAATTGGTGTGTTTTTACCAAAGTTCGACGGATCAATGCTGTAATCGTCAAGCAAAAATGCAATAGCAATCAGGATACCGCCGCCGATTACGAACGGAAGCATATGTGACACACCGTTCATCAGATCTTTGTAAATCTTGCGTCCGATGCCTTCTTTCTCTGTGCTTTCCTTCAGAGCGGCTGCTCCGTTGTGATGGTAAACAGAGACTTTTCCGCTGACTGCTTCCTGAATCAGTTCTTCTGCTCTGTGAATTCCATCCGCAACCTTTGTAATAATAACCGGTTTTCCGTCAAATCTTGCAAGGTCAACATTTTTATCAGCAGCAATGATAATACATTCGGCATTTTTAATTTCTTCAGAGGTAAGTACATTCTTTGCACCATCTGCCCCTTGTGTCTCAACTTTCACCGGAATCCCAAGTGCTTTTCCTTTCGCTTCCAGACTCTCTGCCGCCATAAAAGTATGTGCGATTCCTGTAGGACATGCCGTGATTGCCAGCACTCTGTACCCTTCTTTGGGAACATTCAGCGCAGCTGCTTTTTTCCTTCCGTCCAGCTCATCTTCCTTATTTTCAATGATCTGCAGGAATTCTTTTGTTGTCTTAGCCTTTAATAATGTGTTTTTGAATTCTGTGTCCATCAGCATCGTGGACAGCCTTGCAAGTGCATCCATATGGATATTGCCGCCGCCCTCAGGAGCTGCGATCATAAACATCAGTTCAACAGGCTCATCATCCAGCGCCCCATAATCCACCCCGCCTTTGATCACCATTGCAGCAAGTCCTGCTCTCTTAACCGCCGCACATCTCGAATGCGGGATGGCAATCCCTTCTCCGATACCTGTCGTGCCTTCCTCTTCACGTGCGAGTACCCCCTGCTTGTATCCTTCTCTGTCATACAGGTTTCCTGCCCTGTTCATCAGACCTGTCATATAATCAATCGCCTCCATCTTAGAAGAAACGCTGACGTTCAGGTCAATTGCCTTTTCACTGAGTAACTCTCTGATTCTCATCTCAAACCCTCCCTGGAATGTCCCATTTTTTTCTTCGTGTAAATTATTTCTCTGTCTCCTTAATATCGCGATATTTGTTTTCGCGCTTTTAGTATATCCACGTAATTTATTTTTGTCAATATTATTTTTCGCGAAAATTATTTTTCCATATTTTCAACAATTTACACACTTAAAACACGGAAATCAAGAGGTGTTTTCAGTCATTTTTACCAACAAAAGAAAATATCACGTGAAAAAAAGGTTTCATAGAGGTAAAAAAATACTGCGCATATTTTTCATATGCACAGTATTCTTCACACATCTTCTTTACTCTATTAATTATGCCAATTCAAAATTTATATCAATTCACGTTCAAAGCTCTCTCACACGTTATAATGCAGGTCTGGAATCTGCAACGCATGCAAGATACCGGTCCCCTACAGCTTTTCATCTGCAATCAGCCCTTCACATTCACTCATCCGCTCATAACTGCGTTCCTGTCCGACTGTCAGGAAAAGATACAGAATTTCCATAACCGTCATCGCAGATACACGGGAGAAACAGAATTCATTGAGGAAAAGCTTTTCCCGGGTCGCCGTCTGGATATGATAATCCACGTCAGATCCTATCGTGGAGCGCGGATTGTTCGTAATTCCGATGGTAGTAACTCCATTCTTTTTTGCAACACGTACCATTTTCGCCACCTGCCGGGATTCTCCTGAGTTTGAAATAGCGATAAGGACATCTCCAGGTTTCAATGACAGTGAAAACGTAAGCTGTGTCTCCCAGATAGTTCCGGCAACAGCCCGGATTCCAATCTCATTCAGCTTAAATGCGCCGTCCAGCGCTACCGGTATCGTATTTCCCACTGCTACAAGCTGCACGGTTCCTGCATTTTGAATACAATCCAGAATCGTGTTTAACTGTTTTTCATCAATCAGGGAAACTGTCTGTCTAAGTTCCTCGATTTTATTTGCCAGAATATTCTGCAGGGACTGCCCGATGTCCTTCCGTGAAATATCGTTAGATACCGGCATATCCGTATCATTTTCCACAATCTCTTTTGCCAGCCCGATTTTCAGATGATGAAAACCGTCAACCCCGCATTTTCTGCAGAAACGGGAAATTGTTGCAACGCTGGTTCCGCTTGCCTCCGCCAGATCCCCAATTGTCATATTGACCACTTCTTTATGGTTCTGCATGATATAGTTTGCTATCTTTTTCTCCTGCTCAAAAAAGGTATCGTATAAGATATGAATTGTGTCCATAACCGACTGATGTTTTTCCATGATGTCACCTCTGCGCGAAAAATATTTTCATATTCTATTATTATGATACTCTATTCTGAGCAATTGTCAAGCACCGGGTTATATTAGTATGATTCACCCTAAATAACACTATGTTTCGCTAGTCTGCTTTCCCGATAGCACAGTTGTAAAAGCCTCAGCGTAGCCCGCTACGCCTGCGTTTTTACTAGTTCTTCCGCAGCATCGCCGCGATTCCGCAAACCGCCGCATACAGAACACCCGCACAGGGCCAGATTACCCAGCTTATATACCATTTTCCGGTAACAAAGCTATACCCCAGATATATCGCCGTAGCAGTGCACCAATAAACAGTTGCAAGATTATTATTTCTTTTATTTTCCAGCTTTTTCTCTCGTGTGTAATCGCCCTCTTCCAGAAGTTTTTGATAACTTCCGTGGATCATACCGGACCATACCATCAAAAAGACTCCACAGGAAATCATCATCAGAAGTATGGCTACACAATAAATGTAAATAATGTCAGGTGAACGGAATGCAGCCGCAATCATAAGGGGAACAACGCTGATAATACAGAGCGTCACGCCTGCCACAAGACATCCCTTAAATACCGGCTCAAAGTTTCCTTTTTTCGATTCCACGATTCCTGCAATGCCATACTGGAGAGACAGCGCTTCCTTCTCCATATATTGATATTTCTCAAGCTTCATACCCTGCATGATAAATACAGCAACCGCCGCAGCCACGATCAGAAGAAGTATCGCCACGCCTATTCCTCCTGCCATGTCTTCTGTAATAGGGATGATCCGGTACTCGGCCATCCCGCCAAGAAGAATCAGCGGCACCGGGGATATAATACATGCCATCACCCCAGCCGCAATCTTCCCTGCCGCCCGGCTGACCGTATCCATATAGGCGTTTGCTTCATCTAGTGTAACTGTCCTGGCCGCTTCACGTCCCTCATCAAATACTTCGTCATATGCGACTGCCTTGCATGGTTCTTCATCCAGCTCGTCTTTTAACAGATAATCAGTACTTACTCCGAATATCTGACTTAATTTGATGATTTTTTCCAAATCAGGAATCGATGCCGCGCTTTCCCATTTGGATACAGACTGGCGGGAAACATTAAGCTTTGCGGCCAGTTCCTCCTGAGACCATCCGTTCTGTTTTCTGAGCGTTGTAATTTTTTCTGCTAAGATCATAGTGCCCCTCCATTCAACTATAATTTAATGTACAATGCGGACATCCGGAATATTAATGAAAATTGCGTCCGCCGGTTTCTTTCCTCAGGATTAATCATTTCACCAGTACTGTGTTCCTTAAGGCTCTTTTATCATAACAGAAATGCCGGTTGACATCTACCAAATATGCTTGGAAATCTGTCAACCGGCGGTTGCAAATATGAAAAACAGCATTTATTATTATTAAAGACCTGTGAGGACTGTGGGAAACAGAAACCTATGAAGCAATGGAAAAACTAAGGCATTTTCCCTTCTTCAAACCGGTAAGCTTTCCCTCACACACAGCGCCCCGTACCCCATCTGATTATTCGGCCACTGTTCAAATCCGGGCAGTTCCTTTGCGCCTCGTCGAAAGTATGCCTTCACCTTCTCCCCATACAGATAAGGATCATTTCCGTTCACGATGCCCCATTCCATAAGCAGTGCCGCACTTCCTGTAACAAACGGTGCAGCAAAGGAAGTTCCTGAGACCTCAGCGTATCCCCCTCCTGCCGCGGTTGTCGTTATATTCACGCCCGGTGCGGCAATATCCGGCTTGATGTTGAGCATACCGGCCACAAGACGGGATGCCCCTCTTCCCGAAAAATCCGCATAAGTAAAGGTCAGGGCATCATAAGCACCAACAGTAACCACTCTGGAGGCGGTCGAGGGAATCGTGATGGTAAGTGAAGATGACGGCAGCAAAAATGCCGTGCCCACATTTAGGGTGCTTTGTGACGGAAGCCACATCTGATATTCTCCGTTTTTAATCCGCCTCGGAGTCAGTACGATCCGCCATACACCGCTGTCGATATAGGATTGCCTCGGAAGGAAATCCAGATATATTTCTTGACGGACACTATAAGGGCTTGGTTCGCCGTAATACAGCAGGATTTCTGTTCCTCCCAGGGTGAAACGCTGCGGTCCAAGGATTTCCTGAATCGGCCCGACCCTGACACCGGACGGACTGATAATCGAAATATCAACCTCATCCGCATAAGATTTCCATATCTGAACATTGACTGTCGGTTCATTCATCTGTACACCAAGCTGTATTTCTTCCGTCCTGTTCTCCTGCATCCGCCCTGCAGTGTGCCCTGCGCTTGTACCTTCATTCCCGCTTCCGACACAAATGACGCTTTTCCAGTAATTTGAAATATCATCCAGAAATCGCTCGATCAGGGATGTTCCGTCATGAGATCATTATAACTAGAGGAAAGGTTCTGTAAAAAAATTTGCAGCCGTCACACTGTCACTTTTTCTGATGGATAAGGTGACTGATACTTAAATACAATATCAATGCTCTTATCTCCATTCACAACAATTTTCTCAATCAATTCTGTCACCATTTCTCTTGTCACCTTAGACAACGTTCCGTATTTGATGAATTTTTCTATCCAGTTTTCATAAGATTCCTCAGCTTCTCCAAAGCTGTCTTTTTCCTGCTCCGCCTGTTGAATTTTCTCTCTGATATCCTGAGCCTGTTTTTCATATTCTGCCTTATATGAGAGATATTCTTCTTTGTCCAGAACTCCATCCACATAATTTTCATAGGTTTTCTTTTTGTATTTCTGAACTCCTGCCAATTCTTTTTGCAGGCGTTCAATCCGCTGATCTGCTTCTTCACATCGCCGCTTTACCTCCTTTCTGCGATCTGCTGCTTTTAATATTTCATCCTTATCACTTTCTTTCAGTGCCAGTTTCGCTTGTCTTTGAATTTCATTTTTCACAATGGAATCCAGAACTTCTTTTTTAATAAAATGAGAATAACAGACAGTATTTCCCTTCTTATGATAGGAACCGCACTCATAACCGTCGCGGCAGGTCACTCTCTGGAGATTATATCCACAATCGCCGCAGACAAGAATACCAGCATACGGATTGACTTTTTTCACTTCACTATGAAATCCCGGTGTCCGTGTTCTTCTTTTCATAATTTCCTGTGCCTGCTCAAAGGTATCTTTGCTTATGATCGGTTCATGCATTCCCTCCACAATATACTGTTGCTCCTCTGGAATATAATGGTATTTTTCTACTTTATAGGAAATCTTTTCCGACTTATGCTGCACCATGTCACCTGTATATACCCGGTTTCGTAAAATCACATTGATAGTCGGATATGCCCAGCCTTTTAGCCCTGTTTTTTCCTGTGCATTGGAATACTTCAGCCCCTGAACTTTTCTCTTATACTCGGATGGAGTCAAAATTCCTTTTTCGTTCAGCTTTTTTGCAATGCCATCTCGGGAATACCCTTCCAGATACATATAAAAAATCTTCCGTACAACTTTTGCAGCTTCTTCGTCCACAAGAAAATGATGTTTATCTTTTGGGTCTTTGATATAGCCATATGGTGCAAAGCCAGACATGAACTGCCCCCGCTTCTTCTGTGCCGAAAGCGCACCTCTGATTTTTTTGGATATATCACGACTGTACATATCGTTGAATAAGGTTTTAAACTGCGCCAGTTCTTCATTACTGTGGGAAACAGAATCCACTCCATCCAAAATTGCAATATATCGGATACCGAGGGAAGGGAAAACACGTTCTATGTAATTACTGGTTTCGATATGCTCACGTCCAAGACGGGAAATATCTTTCGTAATCACTCCCTGAATTTTCCCTTTGTAAATATCCTCCATCATACGCTGAAATTCCGGTCTGTTTGCAAAATAAAGTCCGGAATATCCATCATCAACATAAACCTCTGCAATTTCCAGATCATCCGATTTACTCACATATTCACGAATCAGCTTCATCTGATTTTCAATACTTTCACTGATTTTATTTTCTCCATCGTCCTTTGACAGACGACAATATGCAGCCATCTGATACATCATCTCGCCCCATCTTTCTTTATTTCACTGCCTGTGTGGCTGTCTTCAGAGGCAAATTTGAAGTAAATATCAATTTTCTGATCAGGATACACATAAATCCTGTCAACCAATTCCACAAGAACTTCTCTTGTCAGTTGTTTCACCGTCAATTTTTTCTGATTGAAATTTTCCAGCCACTTCTCCGTATCCTGTACAACTTTCTTTTGTTCTTGTTGTGTATTTTTCAGTTCCTGCAATTTTCTTTGATGTTGTTTATTCTCATTTTCATACATCTGCCTTAATTCCATATATTCTGATTTAGAGAGAATATCGTCCATAAACTGTTCATAAGCCTTTTTTCGATATTCTGTATTTTTTTCTATTTTTGTCTCTAACCGGGCAATTTCACTATCCAGTTCCGGTTTCTTTTGCCTGATTTGATATTCCAGATTTTTCAGAGCACTTTTCATTTGTTTTAGCTGCTGATTGATCGCAAATACCACCAGTTCATCCAGCTTTTCAAATGTGATATGATTTAATTCACAATAATTCTGCCCCATTTTTTGATGAAATCCACACATATACCCGTCATAACCATTATGCGAAGCCAGATATCGTTTACGCATGGCAGTCTTACACTTTCCGCAAAAAAGCAGCCCAACATATTTATGTGGTTCTTTGTTTTTATCAAAATGGGGAACATGATTCTTTTTTCTTATTTGCTGAGCCTTCTCAAAATCTTCTTTGGAAATAATTGCTTCATGCGCATCGAGGATCAGCTCCAGTTCTTCCAGAGGAATTGCCTTTTTATAACTCAGTTTATAAGATGGCTTATTAAATTTTCTGACTACGATTGCCCCCATGTACACCGGATTCTTTAAAATGCTTCGCACCGTTGCCGGGATCCACAATCCTTTTCCCACATTCCATGCGTATCCAGTTTTCAAAACCTCTTTTTTATATTTTGCCGGTGAAGGAATCTGATCTTCATTTAATATCCGGCAGATTACTGTACAGCCAAAACCATTCAGATACATTCTATAAATTCTGCTTACAATCTCCGCCGCATAAGCATCAATTTCCAAATGATTACGAATGGTTTTACTCTTCATATAACCAAATGGCGGCTCCTTGGGTGTATATTCTCCCATATTTCTTTTGGTCTGGATTGTTGTCCTGATCTTTTTTGATGTATCCCTCAGATACATATCATTTAACAAAGTCTTGATTTCCAGAAGTTCATCATAAGTACTGACAGCAGAATCATAATGATCCAAAAGCGAAACAACCCGAATCCGTTTCTCCGGAAAATATTGTCCCAGATAGTAATTAGTATCAATATGTTCTCTTCCCAGTCGTGATACATCTTTCAGAATCACCATATTGATGACACCCAATTCGATATCTGCAAGCATCCTTCGAAATTCTGTTCTGGCAAAATTACTTCCGGAAGCTCCGTCATCTGCATAAACCTTTACTTCCGCAATGTCGCTCTGATCGGCAATATAATCTCTTGCCATTTGAATCTGAGAGTGAATACTGTTGCTGTATTCACCCTCCTTTTTTTGCTCCTCTATGGAAATACGACAATAAATTCCTGCCTGATACATCCTATCCCTCTTTTTTGGTCTTGTATAGTCATCATCTTTAATTGTCTTTATCTAACAATAGAAGATAGAGACAATCAACCTCCAATTCTTCGTTCTGCCAGATTCTGAATACATTGCATCAATGTTTTATCACCATTGAAATGTACACGAACCTGATATCCCTCATGCTCATAACTTACATCTTCATTTTGGATCTCGTCAGATTCCATATGTGTATTATTTGCGTTTTGAGTATTCATTTCTGATACCGTCTGCCCTGTGGGAACGAATAACGTATCCATGCTATATGCCTCCTTCAGCATACAGTCCTCTTTACATCCTATGCCGGCAGGATTGTACAAAAGTTCCGTATGAATTGAATTCAGCTTTCGAAAGCCTGAACCAATTCTATCTTTTTATAAATTAGAAGACATTGAACGGAAATTGAGAGTGAATTGACTATCTCTCTATTATTTTGGTTCATAAAATTGAAATTTCATTGTGCGGAACATATGTTTGTGCTGTGATATAAGAAGTTTAGTACCTGATACAAACAGAATTGACACGAAAAGGTGGGATTGCAATTGGATCGATGCGATTTTAGCTCCATAATGACGTGTTTAAAAAATCATATCAGCGAAAGTAACCAGATGAACCAGCCTGTCTCCTCAGATTCTTTCTCCATATATCAATGTTCCATGGGAATGTTGACAGCACCCGGAAACGTGTACCACTCCGGTACTGTTCTTCCGGTCTAATGTCCACAATACAACACTCTGTAGGGTCTATTTTTTCCAGCTCTTCAATGCTAATTGATTTCATCTTTTCTCCCGTCTGCATGCTATAATCCGATTGTCTTCAATGCCTGATCCAGATCCCGGATGATATCGTCCGGATTCTCCAGCCCCACACTGAAACGGATAAAACCTTTTCTGAATTTCTCCGGATACAGATGGATACGCTCATCATAGCTTGGTTGTGGGGAAATCAGACTCTCATCATGTCCAAGGGAAACGGCAAACGTAACCACCTTGAGGGCCGCGCAGAAACGTTCCACTGTTTTATCATCTGCATCCAATCCGAAGGATATCACACCACCGTAGCCGTTTTTCATCTGTTTTAACGCTGTTTCATGGCCGGGATGACTGAGAAGCCCCGGATAGGATACAAAGGTAACATTTTCTCTTTTTTCCAGCCAATCTGCAATCTTCTGTGCAGACTGGTTGATCCGTTCCATTCGAAGGGGGAAGGTAACTGATCCACGGAAGATCTGCCATGCATTAAAGGGACTGATCACCGAGCCCACATTGACCTGTGCTTCATATCGAATGCGGTCCATGGTCTCCAGATCGTTGGAAATGATGGCACCGCCCTGTGCATCGCCATGGCCATTAATATATTTGGTGACTGCTTCCACCACAAAATCAGCCCCCAATTCCAGTGGTTTCTGGTTATAAGGAGATGCAAAGGTATTATCCACAGACAGAACCGCACCATTCTAATGTGCAATTTCAGAAATGGCTGCGATATCTGTGATTCCATTCGTAGGATTATCCGGAGTCTCGATATGTACCAGCTTGGTACCAGGAGTGATCGCTCTTTTCACTGCTTCAAGATCCGTCATATCCACCATGACCGTATCCACTTTGAATTTCCGATTAAAAAGCTCATGGAACATCCTGTATACAGCCATATAGCTGACATTAGGATATACAACTCTGTCTCCGGATTCCAGAAGTGTCCAGAACAGGGCATGAAGAGCCGCGACTCCGCTTCCCAGTACAATAGCATCATCTGCCTCGTGCAGCGCTGCAATTTTTTCCTCCAGCCAGTGCTGATTAGGATTCCCGTTTCTGGCATACATCAAAAGATCCGTGGATGAATAATTGACCTGAGATAAGTCATCCGGAAGTTTGAAACTGTTCGCCATATGAAGCGGACGCCGGACTGCGCCTGTCTCCTGATCATAATCAGTCCCGGTATGGACTGCCTGCGTCGTAATATCAAAATCTTTATATTTATTTTCTTTCTTTGCCATTTTCATGCCCTCTTCTTTCGTCTGTTCTGTTTTATACCATCACGGAAAATCCCAGAAATGCCGGAAGATAATTGCTATAATGATAAATCCAATCCATACCGCCAGCCAGTCTTCTATTAGTTAACAGTTTATTTACAGTAGGCGCTGACTTTGTCCATTAAATTACATATTCTATCTTTTTTTTCTTCTGGTTTGAAAAAGTCTTTATATATCTTATTTTTATAATATAAAAAATCCTGTTCTGTACGATTTCTCGGACGTCCTAATTCAATGTCATAGATATTCTTTACGCATGCCGGTTTTGTAGAAAGTACAACCACACGATTGCTCAAATACACAGCCTCCTCAATGTCATGCGTCACCATAAGCATAGACGTTTTATTCGTTTCCCATATTCTGATCAGTTCCTGCTGCAGATTTATTCTCGTAAAAGCATCTAACGCACTAAAAGGTTCATCCAGCAATAATATTTCCGGCCTATTAATCAACGCACGCGCAATATTTACCCTCTGTTTCATCCCACCTGACAGCTGTTTGGGCAGAAGCTTCTGATAGTCCTTCAATCCAACCAGCTCAATATACCAGTCAGCAAGATCGGATTTTTCTGATTTTGTCATTTTTGAAGAAATTCCAAACATAACATTCTTTTTTACATTAAGCCATGGGAGCAGTCTGTCCTCCTGAAATACTACACCTACATCTACAGACGGCTGCAAGATCTCCTTCCCATCTTTCTTTACACTGCCACACACAGGTCTTTCGATTCCCGCAATCAGTCTTAGTAATGTACTTTTTCCACATCCACTTCCACCAACAATAGAAACAAAATCACCTTCATATATATCAAAATTCACATCATTAAGTACTGTTAATTTTTCTTTTTCTATTTCATAGGCCATACTGACATGTTCTATTTGTATAATTGATTTTTTCCCCGCCATATCCATCTCTCTATTCCCAGTAAACAATTTTTTTCTGAAGTGCGATTACGATAATATCGATCATCAGACCTACAATACCTATCGTAAAAATACCAATGAGTACCTGTGCCGGCTGAGACATTTCCCTTGCATAGGAAATCATATATCCCATACCCGCCGAAGCGGCAATCATTTCTGCTGCAACAATGTTTGTCCATGACGAACTGATACCTAAACGCAGTCCTGTAAAAATGGATGGAAATGCTGATGGAATGATAATCCCGGATATCATCTGAAAACGGCTTTTCTCTAATACATTTCCCAGCTGGATCAGCTTTTCATCAACACCGTGTATTCCCTGAATCGTGTTAAGGAGAACCGGCCAAAAACTTCCAATCATAATAACCGCAATCTTTGATTCCTCTCCAATGCCCAATGCCAGGATCAGGATCGGAATACATGCCAGTGCAGGGATTGGACGCAATATACCTACCATAAATGCTGTCATTTTTTCAGCAAAGGGATAAAAACCAATAATAATCCCTAGGATTATACCCATAAATGCACCAATCACATAACCTGTTAAGACACGCTTCAGGCTTGCTGTCAGATTACGTAGCAATGTGCCATTTTTAAGCAGAGGTATGAATTTTTCAACAAGTGTGGTGGGTTTTGTCATAATTGCCTGATTAATCACCCCTTTGTTTCCTAAAATCTGCCAGACAATAATGCAGCATATCGGAATAATTAAGCCAATGAGAAATGCAGTTCCTTTATTTCCCCTTTTTCTGTTCATTCTTTCACCTCCACATAAGCTATTCTTTGACTTTTTTTCCACATTTTTTTACAACACTTTTTGCAAGTATATCCATCATATCTATATATCTTTCGCCGAAAGGACAGCTCATATTTAACGTGGATAATTCCGTACATGCCAAGAGATTCACTTCCGCCCCCTGTTCCAATATGCTGTCTGTGATTTTTTGAACAACATTGGCATCTACAGCTTTACCACATTTTATTCGATCAAAAATTACTGAATCAATTTTTTCCTGGACCTCAGACCGGGGAAGGATATAGCGGATTCCTGCATTTTCCAACGTCCTCTGCAGGTGTCCACCTTTTGCAGTGCCGCTTGTTCCCAGTATTCCAACACACCTGATATTTTTGTCATTCAATACGGAAACCGTCTCTTCCAACATATTAAGCAACGGTATTTTCAAACCGTTCTACAATTCTTTTGTAAAAGGCGGCCGTAGCCAGAGGACCAAGACCGCCGATAATTCCAACTTTCATTTTCACTCCAAAAAAATTATAATGTTGCATCAAGTTCTGTATATGGGATTTCATCCTGTATTGTATCCGGATAGATAATTCCTGCGCCTGTATTTAAGAGAACGATTTTATCCTCCGCTGAAACAAAGCCTTTTTGCTTTAGCTTCTTAACAGCTGCATACAGGGAACCACCCTCTGGGCAGGTAAATATGCCTTCTGCTTCTGCAACCTCATGCAATGCTTCCAGAATCTCCTCATCTGATACTGCGACTGCGATTCCTTTTGTTTCATACAGGGCTTCCAGTACCAGAAAATCTCCAAGCGCTTTCGGAACATTAATGCCAAAAGCAATCGTAGAAGAATTTTTGTAAAATTCCGATTCTTTTTCCCCTGCCTCAAATGCCTTTACGATAGGGGAGCACCCTTCTGCCTGCACTGCAACCAGTTTAGGAAGCTTTTCACCAATCCATCCCAGTTCCTGCAATTCCCGAAATGCTTTGTAAATCCCAATAATGCCTACACCTCCGCCCGTTGGATACAAAATGACATCCGGTACTTCCCAGTTAAACTGCTCTGCGATCTCATATCCCATGGTTTTCTTGCCCTCAATGCGGTAAGGCTCTTTAAGCGTAGATGCATCGTACCATCCATTTTTTTCAATGGAACGTCCCACTATCTTCCCGGCATCACTAATCAGTCCTTTTACAAGATACAGGTCTGCACCTGCCGCCTGACATTCGTTTCTGGTAATCTTCGCAGCATTCTCCGGCATTACAATTACAGTCTGAATATCTGCTCTGGCACCGTACACAGACCATGCGGCCCCTGCATTGCCATTTGTAGGCATGGCAATCGTACTTACGCCCAATTCCTTTGCTTTGGAAATGCCGACTGCTGCGCCTCTTGCCTTAAAAGTTCCTGTTGGCAGGATTCCTTCGTCCTTCAAGTACAAATGATGAAGCCCCACCTTCGCCCCCGCCTTTGCCAGCGAAACAACCGGTGTAAATCCTTCGCCTAACGAAACAATATTCTCAGGGTTATTTACCGGTAAAATCTCATGATATCTCCAAAGATCCGGCTTTCTTTTTACCAAGTCATCCTTATGCCAATCTTGTGCTGCCTGTTTCAGATTATATTCCACAAGTAGCGGAGAACCACAGCTACATAAATGATGGATCTCCTTTTCCGTATGTTTTTTTCCACATTTCGGACAGTATAAACCTTTAATGTAACTGTATCTTTTGCTCATTTTATTCCTCTATTCCTGCATTTTCATAATAAGTAGTATCTACGATGTCTTCATACACCAGATTTTCATCAATTAATCCCTGCTCCTTTGCAAAATCCAATGTGGACTGCACTGGTGTTACAAGATACTCATCTGAAATTGAAATTTTACGACCGCGTGCAAGCAGGCTGACTCTGACGCTTTCCTCATCCGAACCGATAACTTCTGCTGCTATCTTCACCGTCTCATCCTCATTTTCATCAATCCACTTTGCAGTTTTATCCAGTACTTTCAAAAATCTTGATGTGATTTCTGGATTTTCCTCCACAAAGGCTTTTCTACCGATAACTGGATTAACAACTAGTCCTGTTTCTTCATTTGTGGCAATTGTCTTTGCACCGGCTTTTTCTGCATCGCTTAATGTTCCACTATTAAATAATGCTGCATCAATATCGCCGGAAAGCAACGCTGTCAGGGCATCTGCCTGTGAGAGATTTACAAGTTCAACTTGATCTGAGATATTGTATTTTTGTAATAACTGCAGTGTAATCATATGCTCCGCAGTTCCCGAAGCAACGCCAATCTTTTTCCCGCTCAGCTGATCCACGGATGTAATATCCGATTCTGAACCAACAACCAACCGAAAACCATCAGCAGTATAATTACCACTTGCAAGAATTGTAATTTCATTTCCGCTATTATTTGCATTCACAACCGGAAAAATACCTACAATACTTAGATCCACATCACCGGCACCCATTGCTTCTATAATTGCAGGTCCCATCTTTGCAAAAATTTCTGTTTTAACCGTAATATTATCCTTTCCAAATTCTTCTTCAAAAAACCCTTTCTGCTCAGCAACCTTGAATAAGAAAAATGCAGCCTGATCACCAACACTAATAGTTATTTCTTTCGTGTCATCAGTTGTATCAGGTTTTTCTAACTCATCACTGCTTACAGTTTCCTCGTTGCTATCTTCGATTTCTGTTTTTTTTGTTGTACTTCCACATGCAGTAAATATAAAAGTAAACGTTAATACTGTTAATAATAGTGATATTATTCTTTTCATCTTTCCTATCTCCTTTATTTTCTCCTTTATTTTCAAAATCATGTCATTTATAATATAGTCTTTAAAATTACATCTTCCTATAATGCAAATAACTTGCAACAGTTATAGAAAATCATTCTCATGCACTTTCCTAGATTTTTGATTTCTGACATAGCATTTATCTCCTCCTTCGAACAACTTGATGATATTGTTATACCCTTTTTCCTATTTTCTCGCTATGGATTATAGGCTTCAGTTTTTCCATAGGAATTTAGATAAACATATTTCACTATCTCCTTTTCCTGTGCCACACCTGACCTCATTCGATAGAACACAAAATTTTCCATAAAAAAAGATGCCCCAACAACAGGCACCTTGGTAGCTGCTACCGTGAACAAAGTTATAAATACATTCATAATTAGTTGACAGTTTGTTTACGACAGGCGCTAACTTTATCCAAAAACTCCCATGGACAGGTATCGTTCCCCGCTGTCCGGAAGTAATACGACGATCGTTTTTCCTTCATTCTCTGGTCTTTCTGCCAGCTTTGTTGCAGCATACAAAGCTGCTCCGGAGGACACGCCGCACAAAGCACCTTCTGTTCTCACCAGTTCCCGGCAGGTTTCATATGCATCCTCATCATCTACAGCTATTATCTCATCATAGACTTCTGTATCCAAAGTATCCGGGATAAACCCTGCACCGATTCCCTGAATCTTATGCCGTCCCGGTATCCCATCAGACAAAACAGGGGAACATGCAGGCTCCACAGCAACAATCTTCACCGCCGGATTCTTTTCTTTCAGATACTTTCCGGTTCCTGTAATGGTTCCTCCGGTACCCACTCCTGCAACAAATATATCCACGTTTTCCCCGGTATCCTCCCAGATTTCAGGCCCTGTTGTATCGTAATGGGCCTGAGGGTTATATGGATTTGTAAACTGACTGGGAACAAAGCCGCCAATTTCTTCTGCCAGTTCATTTGCTTTCTTTATCGCACCCTTGGTTCCCTTGGAAGCAGGCGTCAGAACAATCTCTGCTCCATATGCAGACAGAAGCTTTCTTCTTTCCAGACTCATGGTCTCCGGCATGGTAATGATCAGGTGATATCCACGTGCTGCCGCCACGCAGGCCAGACCGATTCCCGTATTCCCGGAGGTTGGCTCAATGAGCACATCTCCCTTATGCAGAATCCCTGCTTTCTCTGCTTCATCAATCATCCGCACCGCCACCCGGTCTTTCACAGATCCTGCCGGATTCATATATTCCAGTTTTGCAAGAATCTGTGCCTTACATCCATTTACAGCCATATAATTCTGAAGCTCCAACAGTGGAGTTCTTCCCACCATATCTGTAATTTTCTGATAGATTTTTGCCATAATATATCTGTCACCTCACTTCGATTCACAATATACAAAAGATTCCCTGACCTAAATCTGAAATTCATACGTCTCCGGAATCCGATATTGAGATGGTGTCACACCATACTTTGCCTTAAACTTTTTTAAAAAGTATCCCATGTCTTTATAATCCAGTGTTCCCGCTATGTCAATCACCTTCATTTTTGTATGCTTCAACAGGTATGCTGCCCGCTTCATTTTGACCGTATTCACGTAATCAACAAAATTCACCCTAATCTGAGCAGCAAGTACGGTACTCAGATAAGAACGGTTTATGTATAACTCTTCTGAAATTGTCTTCTGTTTTAAATCCTCTTCCGGTCTGTTTAAGATGTAAAGAAGGATCTCATCCAATCCCTCTCCATGGGCTGGATACAATTCAGAAAATTCGAGAAAGAATGCATAAAAATCTTCGATATTTTTTTGTATGATTTCTTCATAATCAGCATAGTCTCCTCCCTGAGGCAGATAATCCTCGGCAAGGAAATAAAATTCCAGCCATTCATACCGTTCAAAAAGTTCGGTAATTACACTGTCAAGAATCCGTTTGAGATAAGCAAATGATTCTGACAAATCGATATATTCAGAAAGTGTAGTATAAAGAAGCTCATCCAGATAATCTTTTATTGTGCCATCCACATGATCAAAATAGTTTAATAATTCCTCTTTTCTACAGATTTCTGCTGCTATTTTTCCATGCTCCGCATTCTCGATCTTGCTGAAAAGAGCGATAAAGTGACTGATTTCAAAAGGTGTTGCCAGATAATCATCCACCCCCAGCAGAAAACTTTTTCGCACCGTCTTAAAATCCGGATTTTGACTGACGATGGCAACCGCTTTACAGAGTTTCTCCTTTTTTATGGTCCGCAGGAGTGCCAGCACATGATTTTCCGTAGTTGCTTCCAACAACACCAGATGGTATCGTATTTCCCTTAATTTCTCAATCAGTTTCTCAAAATCAGAAGTAACTTCACAGATTTCAAAGCCAGTAGAGTCTCCCCAGATTCGAAGTCTTTTCAATTCCTGCAGGATCATACCACTTTTTGCAGCCACTAATACTGTGTACATTCGTCACCTCTCCTTTGGTTCATCCTTTTCTAATCACGTATTTCCAAGGTTTCTTTCTCTGACTCTCCGTTCTCTATATGGAACGAATGCAGTACCGGTTCCTCTTCCATAAGGGACAGGATCAAGTAACTGGCTTTCGAATCATAAGCAAGTCTCTTGTCCTCCTGGGATGGGCGTGAGGGAGATTCCGGGTGCGAATGCCAGTTTCCAATCGGTCTCAGCCCTCTGGTTCTCATATCCTTTACCGCCTGAAGCTGCTCTTTTGGATCCAATGTAAAATGCTCATTGGAGGCATCGGTATTGGTCAGATAATACACTTTCTCAATGACCCTTTCGTCCCCCTCATCACTTCCTGCGATCAAACCGCATGCTTCATTGGGCAGCTGTTCTCTGGAATGGAGAATCATTTCTTCCACATCCTGTTTTCTGATGATTATTTTTTTCATATTCTCACCATTTTCCACTTTATATCTTATCTTCACATACATTCAGTTCATAGTCAATAGGCTCCGTAATCGTCGGATGATCTCCGCAAACAGCACAGCCGTGAGCATCACTGGGAAGCTCAACTTTTCGAAACTCCATCGTCAATGCATCATAAGTCAGCAAATATCCGGTAAGGAGTTCTCCCTTTCCTATGATATATTTAATCGCTTCCATTGCCTGAAGGCTGCCGATCACACCACCCATGGCACCGATCACACCGGCCTGTTTACAGGTAGGTACTGCATCTTTTGGCGGCGGATCCTTAAATACGCATCGATAGCATGGACCTTCTCCCGGTACATAAGTTATCAGCTGTCCCTTAAATCGAATGATTCCCGCATGAGAGAATGGCTTTTTCTCCAGAACACAAGCATCATTGATCAAGAATTTTGCCGGGAAATTATCGGTTCCGTCAATGATAAAATCATACTCCCGGATCAGTTCCCGGATATTGGATGCATCCACAAACATATGGTAAGTATTTACCTTCACATCCGGATTCATTTTTTGCATGGTTTCTTTCGCTGATTTTACCTTCGGTTTTCCCACATCCTCTGTAGAATGGATGATCTGTCTCTGCAGATTGGAAAGATCCACATCATCCGCATCTACAATACCTATCGTTCCCACACCTGCCGCTGCAAGATACATGGCCGCAGGAGCACCAAGACCGCCTGCACCGATAATCAGTACTTTCGCATTTAACAGCTTCTTCTGCCCTTTCGCTCCTACCTCTTTCAGAATAATGTGTCGGGAATAGCGTTCAATCTGTTCATCTGTCAGTGCCATTTAGCATCCACCTCCCATAAAATAAAGGAATTCCACGTTATCTCCTTCTTTTAAAACAGTATCTGCTTTTTTGTCAGCATCAATAAATTCATCATTCACGGAAACCGTCACATAATCCGGCATTTCCACGTTTTCAAGTTCCATCAGTTCCAGTAAAGTCAGACCTTCCTTCACTTCTTTTCTATTTCCAACAACTGTAATATACATCTTCTTACTCCTTTTTCTCTTGTTAAAAAGATTTCAGCCACTCGATCAGTTCCTGTGGCTTCTGTGACCCGGTTTTTCTCCCTGCTTCCTGTCCGCTTTTAAATACAATCAGGGTCGGTCTGGACAGAATCTCATAGTTTTCTGTAAGTTCGGTTTCATAATTCGTATTCACTTTATAGAAGTGAAATCTGTCCACCAGATGTTCTTCTGCCCGACTGAGAGCCGGTGCCAGTTTTTTGCAGGCAATGCAGGAATCCGAATAAAAATCCACCAGTACAGGCAGTTCACTGTTCAGCACTTTTTCTTCAAACTCTTCTCTTCCAATTCTTTCTGCCATTTACGCTTCCTCCACCTTCTGCACATAAAGCGTATAAGTACCGTCTTCGTTATCAGTAAGTTTCAGGATCTTATGTCCTTCTTCCTTCATACTTCTGGGAACATTCTGCACCGGCTCCCCGTCATTCATACGAATGGCCAGCACTTCACCGTTCTCCAGTTCGTCTATAGTCACTTTTGCTTTCACAAATGTCATAGGACACACCTTATCCGTAATGTCCACCTGTTCATCAAATTTAATCTCACCCGTGGTATGCCTCCGTAATCACTTTTCTGAATTCTTCCTCTCCAATTCTCTGCAGCATCAGACGGAAACGCTCACCCGGTTTTGCATTTTTTTCAAAATATCCAATGGCTGCATCTGCCACCCGGAACAAAGTCTCCTTATCCTTGATAATTGGCAGTAATGTCTCTCCCTGATAGATTTTATTTCCAAACAAACCTCCAAAAGAAACGAGATAGCCGCTTTCTCCTTCCCACGCATCCGTAGGACAGGATTTTACACAACGTCCGCAATGATTGCATTTTTCCCGGTCAATGACTACTTTGCCATCCTCCATCGTCAGGGCACTCTCCCTGCAGGCTTTCACACAGACACCAGGTTTTACACCGCCTTCTGCCAGCTTTTCCTTCACCTCTTCAATATCCTCGAACCGGATAAATGGGATTTCAATTCCCTGTCTGGATGTCATATGTACATAGCCCTTTCCATATTTGTCGGCCACTTCCGACACGGTACGGATATTTTCTGCCGACAGATTACCTCCTACCACCTGCAGACGAAGGGAAAAATACCCTTTTTGTTTCTGTCTCATAAACCCGCCTTTTTTTAATGATGCATAATCTGGTTTTTTCTCTGCCATTGCTTTTCTTCTCCTTTACTGTTTTTCCATAGATGCAATTGCCTGTTCAAAATCCCCGATCAGGTCTTCCAAATCTTCGATTCCAACACTGACCCGTATCAGATCTTCATATACTCCTGCCTCTTCCTTCTGCTTCTGTGTACTGTGAAGGCTGATAGTTGATGCCGGATGGATCACCAGCGTTTTGGTGTCCCCGATATTGGAGACCTTCAAAGCGATCTTCAAATGATCGATCAATGTAAATGATCTTTCCTTCGTTCCTGCACGCATGGTAAAAATTGCCCCATATCCGTTTTTCAGCTGGTTTTTCGCTATTTCATTCCATGGGCTGCTTTCCAGACCTGGGAAATTCACGGATAATTCTGGGTAATGTTCCTGTATCCAGGATGCCAGTCCCAACGCATTCTCACATTGCCGTTCCATACGGAGTCCCAAAGTCTCCAGGCCCATCAGATTTAAAAATGCATTTTGAGGGGAAAGACAGCACCAAAATTACGAAAAACGGTTGCCCTCATTCTGGATATATATGCCATGGGGCCATATTTCAGATACTCTCCGAGAATCGGATATTTTTCTCTGGTCCATTTAAAATGACCGCTGTCTGTCAAAATTCCACTGATGGCACTGCTGTTTCCGTTAATATATTTGGAAGATGAATTTACCACGATATCTGCTCCCAGTTCCAATGGACGGATCAAATAAGAAGTTGCCGTGGTATTATCAATGATCAGCGGCAATCCGTGGGCATGAGCCAGCTCCGCCAATCCTTTTATGTCTGTCACATCCAGGCCTGGATTTCCAATCGTTTCTGCAAAGATTAATTTCGTGTGTTCATTGATCACCTTCTCAAAAGCTTCCCAGTTATTGTTTTCTACAAAATGAGTACGGATTCCAAATGCTTCCAGATCCCGGAAAAGATCAATCGTTCCTCCGTAAAGGCTGGCACTTGTGACAATCTCATCCCCTGATTGAATGATATTCATAAATGCATTGGTGATAGCAGCCATGCCGGATGCACATGCAACCGATGCCATGCCTCCTTCCAGTTTTGTGATCCTCATTTCAAAAGCTGTCACTGTTGGATTTGACACCCTTGTATAACAATATCCCGGAGCTTTATTTTCAAATATCCCAGCCAGATCCTCTGCACTGTTCTGTTCAAAGGCACTGGATTGATAAACCGGCGGCAGGGTGGCACCATATTTTTCCAACTCTTTCTTTCCGGCATGAAGTACCTCCGTATGAAATCTCATATCATTACCTCTTTTTGTCAAATTTTAAATATTGAATTGCTGATACCGCTGCATTTGCTCCATCTGATACGGCAGTAATGACCTGACGAAGTTTTTTGGTGCGGACATCACCCGCCACAAATAAACCTGGGGATGAGGTAATTCCATCTTCTCCTGCTGTCACATATCCATTTTCATCCGTCTGGACATAACTCTTTATGATATCTGATACTGGGAATGAACCTATTGCAACAAACAGCCCATTAATACTGATTTTTCTGCCATCATCAAGAGATATCTCTTCCAGCGTTCTCTGCCCATACACCTCCTTCACAGAAGCTTCCAAGATAAATTCAACATTCTTCCGTTTTTTCAGCAATTCCACTGTGGCATTGTTTCCCCGGAATTCATCTCTTCTGTGAATCAGATATACTTTCCTGCACAGATCAGAAAGATACAGTGCATCATCCAGGGCCGTATCTCCTCCTCCTATGACTGCTGTATCTTTGCCTTTATACAGAGAACCATCACAGTATGCACAATAGGAAATTCCTTTCCCCTGATACGCTTTTTCCCCAGGTATTCCCAGTTCTCCTGGAACCATCCCAGCTGCATAGATCAGAGTTTTCGTTTCTAACTTTCGTCCGGATGATAAATAAACCAGCCAGATCTCTTTCTGTATAATATCTGTCACTTCATCCTCCAGTATCGGGATATTCTCTGACAACACGTGCTGCCTGAAACGTTCTCCAAGTTCTTCCCCTGAAAGTGCCTGAATTCCCAGATAATTTTCCACCCGAATGCTTCTTGCAATCTGCCCTGCTCCTTCATATTCTTTTTCGATTACAATTACATCTTTCCCTGCTCTTTTGAGATATAATGCTGCACTTAATCCGGCCGGGCCACTGCCTATCACTACTGTCTCATACATCTTTTGGTTTTCTCCTGCAAACTGGGTATTTTTTATCATTACAACTTTGTAAAGCAAATATTTCCTCTCTTTCGCTATACACAAATGAACGCAGGCCGCCAGGCGAACCTACGTTCAAATTATATCTTTATTTTCCTACCTTGCCCATAGGATTTTTGTTTTATATATTTTAAAACATATGGAATTTTGTTAGTAATTTCTCATACTATCACCTCCGCTTTGTGGGATGCAGTCTTTACCCACAGGGATATCCGGCATTTTGAATCGCTTTTTTTATCTCTTCGATATTCACTTCCCGGTCGCAACTTACCTTAGCTGTTCTTTTCCTCAAACTGACTTTTTCAACAGCGCCAGGAATGATTGCCATAATTAATAAATCAGTCATATGTTATCCCCTATTCAACCGGACCACTCCATGATGCAAATTTATCTGCATAGGTATCTAAATCTGCTACACTTACAGTCAGTTTGTTATCTACAATTTCATAATTAATATTCATAGGATTACATCCACCTGAAGCTGCACCTACACTATCCATCGTGAAAACATTTCCACAGTTTTGACATTCCAATCCCCCATTTTTCTCCCGGAAGTATGCCCTCGGTGAGGGATTACATGCCTGACATGTATTCAGTGATAAACGTGATGATCCATCAGAAGCGTTTACAGCAATCATCTGTATATTAGTTCCATTTGAATCATAGTTTATATAAAGCGGATGTTCAGTCAAAGTAGCTGTATCAATTACTATTTCTCCATTCTCTACGTTTGGGGTAACATATGCAGTAGTTGCATCTGTTCCTATAAAGGTATCTTTTTTTCCTGTTTCTGCCGTATTTGATGTTTTTGTACTTCCACAAGCAGTCAGTGCTAATATCGTAAATGCCAGCGGTATGACTTTCATTATTTTATTCTTTATCATGATTTGCAAGACCAAGAACTACAACAAGTATGGCGCCAATCTGCATAACAATTCTTGTGTATTTTTTCCCGAGAGCAGATACCAGACTTCCCAGTCCGAGCATTAGCGGAATCGTACCTAAGCTGAACATAAACATGGCTGCAGCCCCTAAGAATGGATTTCCCGAACCAAGTGCAATAATCTGCATGGATTGCATCGGACCACAGGGCATTAGTCCATTCAACGCCCCTACAAAAAGCGGCCTTTTTTCTGATCTCTTTTTCTGATTAATTTTGATAGCAGACCTTTGTGGAAATCTGATTTGAAATCTTCTTAAAGTAGGAAAGATTCCAAGCATATTGATTCCCATTATCACCATAAATAGTCCGGCTATTATTTTTAGTATGCCTTGCAGCAATAGTGGAATTCCGACTCCGGAACCTCCCGTAAGCAACATACCGATTCCACCCAGCAAAAAACCTATTGCTGAATATGAAATCACGCGCCCGGCATTGTACATAATAGCCGGCATTATCGTTTTAATTTTTGATTTACTTTCATTATCAGAATCCTTGGCAGGTATGCATTGCGACAGATTAATACCACCGCACATGGTTATACAGTGAACAGATGTAAGAAGCCCTACTATAAAGAGCATTCCATAACTCATTTTCGAATCGGCAAGCTTTGATGGCACAAGTAAATTCAGAACTCCGAACCGCTGTAACAAATAATACAAGAGAATAATGATTGCGAATGTTACTATTGGTCTGACTAATTTCGAGAAATCTCTCTGATTTTTATCTACTACCGTATAATCAAGATCCCGAATTATTGTTATAATGCGATTCAGTGACACTATCCCGGGATCAAACTCAATTTCAGCCTGTCCTTTGTCGTAAGAAACATGGGCTGTAGAGATTCCTGCCGTATTCTTTAATTTTTGCTCTATTCTATTTTGGCAATTGATACAGGTCATACCATCAATGGTAAGAACCTTTCTCTCCATCCCCATGTTTATCATTCCTCCATTTATTTTCAGATAAGAATATTACTTTTCGACTATTCCTGCATACTCATATCCGACTTCTTCTACAGCAGCCTTAATAAGGGATTCATCAATATCCTTTGTCGTTGTAATTGTCACAAGATTTTCTTCGTGAGAAGCTGTTGCTGTTTCGATTCCTTCAATTGCTTCAAGCGCCTTCTTTACGTGAGCCTCACAATGCCCACACATCATCCCATTTACTGTAATCTTCATTTCTTTGTTTCCCTTTCCTGATTCATTATTTGCTTCAATTTGTATTAAATTCCCTGTCACAGGGTTTTTAATTAATTTGTCTTTCTTGCTGTCATAGACCTTCACAAGATTAAGTCTGAGCGCATTTGTAACCACACAAAAGCTGGATAATCCCATAGCGGCAGCTCCAAACATTGGATTAAGTGTCCACCCAAAAGCTGCCACGTAACATCCGGCAGCCAGTGGAATACCAATTATGTTATAGAAAAATGCCCAAAACAGATTCTCGTGAATGTTTCTAATTGTAGCTCTTGATATTCGAATGGCTGCAGCCACATCGCGAATACTGCTTTTCATTAAAACGATATCTGCAGCATCAATGGCTATATCAGTTCCTGCACCAATTGCAATTCCAAGGTCCGCACGGGTAAGCGCCGGAGCATCATTAATTCCATCGCCAACCATGGCAACCTTTCCATGATTCATAAGCTCTCTTATAACTGTTTCCTTCCCATCCGGCTTAACCTCTGCAATCACTTCATCAACTCCAGCCTCGCCAGCAATCGCTTTTGCAGTTATCTCATTATCACCGGTAAGCATTACTACATGGATTCCCATACCCTTAAGTTCCGATATTGCCTCAGCGGAATCCTCTTTGATCGTATCTGCGACCGCTATAATTCCAAGCAATCTCTGATTCTTCGCAAAGAAAATCGGTGTTTTCCCCTGTCCTGCAAGCTCTGTAATCATAGTATCGAGCTTCTTATCATTTACTCCTATTACTTTGGAAATGAACGCAGCATTTCCTCCGGCTATTTGGACATCTTCAAGCTTTGCTTTCAGTCCATTTCCGGATACTGCCTCAAATTCCGTTGTTTCAAGAAGCTCTACCTTATTTGAAACAGCATATTCTATGATAGCTTTTGAAATAGGATGCTCACTCTTAACTTCAAGGGCATATGCCATCTTGAGCAGCTCATCCCTATCACATTCCTCAACAGAAACAACATCTGTCACCTGCATAATCCCGGTCGTAATCGTGCCCGTTTTATCAAGAGCGATAATTCTTGTCTTTCCCGCCTGCTCAAGGGATGCTGCTGTCTTAAACAAAATTCCGGCTTTTGCAGAGACTCCATTACCAACCATGATTGCCACCGGAGTTGCAAGACCAAGTGCACATGGGCAGCTAATTACGAGAACAGATACCGCTCTTGCTATTGCATAGCCAACAGTCTGACCTGCAATCATCCATGCAACAAAAGTAATGACTGATATAATAATCACTACCGGAACAAACACACCCGAAACCTTGTCTGCAATTTTTGCAATCGGTGCCTTTGTTGCTGCCGCATCACTTACCATGCGTATGATGCCGGCCAGTGTTGTATCCTCACCAACTCTATTCGCTTCACACACCATATATCCTGATGTATTAATCGTTGCTGCCGATACCTTGTCTCCGATTTGTTTTTCGACCGGAATGCTTTCCCCTGTCAGTGCGGATTCATTGACTGCGCTTTGTCCTTCTATCACAATTCCATCAACCGGAATACTTTCTCCCGGACGAACCACAAACCTGTCTCCAACTTTAACATCTTCAATTGATACTGTCTTTTCCTCTCCATCTATCAATATCACTGCAGTCTGGGGAGCCAGTTTCATAAGTGATTTTAATGCATCCGTAGTCTTGCCCTTAGACCTGGTCTCGAGCATCTTACCTACTGTAATAAGCGTAAGGATCATGGCTGCTGATTCAAAATAGAACTGATCCATGTAGTACATAACCTGATCCGCCTCACCGGTAAGCACCTTTGATGTCATTGCAAACAATGCATAAATGCTGTAACCATAAGAAGCGGCGGCTCCAAGAGCGACAAGTGTATCCATATTTGGAGATTTATTCAGCATCCCTCTAAATCCGTTGATAAAAAACTTCTGATTTACCACCATGATAAATCCGGCAAGCAAAAGCTCATATAATCCCATAGCCACATGGTTGCCATCCAGAAATCCCGGAAGCGGCCAGTTCCACAGCATATGTCCCATAGAAACATACATAAGTGGAATCAGAAGAATGACAGATGCGATCAGACGTTTTTTCATCTTAGGAGTCTCCGTATCCTTAAGAGAATCATCGAAGCTCTTGGACTTCGTACTGCTATCCTTTGCAGATTTTAAGCTTGCTCCATAACCGGCATTTTCTACAGCGCTAATAATCAATTCAGGGGAAGCAGTTCCTTCAACTCCCATAGAATTCGTAAGCAGACTAACCGCACAGCTTTCTACTCCGTCTACTGCATTCACCGCCTTCTCAACCCTTGCCTGGCAGGCAGCGCAGCTCATACCCGTAACGTTATACTGTTCCATCTCGATCACCTACCTCATTAGCTTCTGAAGTGTAAGAACAAGCTCATCAATTACCTCGTCATTACCTTCTCGAATATTATCTGCAACACAGGTTCTCATATGATTGGCAAGGAGTGCTTTATTAAAACTATTAAGAGCCGCAGTAATTGCGGATACCTGTATAAGGATATCCGTACAGTATGCATTCTTTTCAAGCATCCCCTCAACGCCCCTCACCTGTCCTTCGATTCTCTTCAATCTGTTCATGAGATCCTTAAATTCTTTCTCATCTCTATCCTTATGTTTTCCTGAACAACAGGGACAGCATTCCTTGTTTTCTTCAAAATCATTTACATTTTCTGACATTTCTTAACCTCCTTACACCCAAAATACCCTGTAGAGGTATTTTATTTTGTTGTTAGTATATACCCCTACATGGTATTTGTCAAGTGGTTTTACTTCTTACAAATCTCTGATAATGCTTTTTCCATTACATATCCCCTGTCAGCTAATGATAAACGCCCTCCTTATGCTATGAAGAACATTTGATAAATACAAAAAACATTTTTTCTCATCCATAATATGTTTTTTCATTTTGTATTCCTTTCCGGCAAGTCTGCCTTGAGTATTATAAGACCAGAGCGACAACCTATCATGAGTCTGAGTAAAACACTGAATTTCCTGAAAACACAGGAAATATCAGTGTTTTCTTATGTTTTCCCCTAATTATAAGGTTCATGAGCTCCATATGTGTTTCCAAAACTGATATTTACTGCCACCGGCATCCTGTATTCTAACGCTTTACGTATTACATAATCGACTCCTTGCATCAGCTCCGTTGTCCTCGGGAATCCGTCCCGTCTGGGACTTGCCATCTTTACAATCAAAAGCTCGCTCTCCGAAGCCACGCCCGCATAAATACCTGTCACCTGACTGCTTTCAATCCTGCTTACCGATGCATTTCTGAGGCTGCTGCCCCGTCCGTTCCCTGCCGCGATTCCCGCCACTGCTGTCCCGTGACCGGAGATATCCCTGCTGATTCTGTTCTGTGTACCTTCTTCCATTTTCAATGCCGCATTAATCTGTTCCTCAGTAAACTCTGTGCCAATCGCATATCCTTCCGGCGGATTTCCCGGCAGGCTCTGATCCCACAGATTCCGGATTCTGGTCGTTCCGTCCGGATTACGGAAATCCGGCAGTGTATAATCAATGCCGCTGTCAACGACTGCAACCAGCGTGCCTCTTCCTGATAAAGAAAAAGGGGTTTTCTGCACCTCATTGATGCAGGAAACCCTCTTTCCGTTCGCCACCTGAAAAAACAGTCTTTTCGGTTTTTCAATATATTCAATCTCCGGTATCTGTGACAGAGCACTGATTCTGGTTTCTGCCACTGTCAGAACCGCATATTCATTTGCCAGTTCCGTCACAGAAGACGCGATCTCACGCACTCTGTCAAGAGATCCGGAGTATTTCACGATCAAATCCCATTCCCTCTCAACAGGGTCAAATCCGACCTCCAGCTCCAGCGATTTCTGCCGTTCTTCCGGCGTTGCATCCAAAGCAAGGTTCAGCAGATTTTCTATTTTCTGACTCGTCATTCTTTTTTTCTTCCTTTATACGGAGCCAGTGTATACGGCATAAAATATCCCTGGTCGTGGTGGCATGCCGGGCAGCTTCCGGGAGCTTTTTTCCCGGTATGAATATATCCGCAGTTCGTACAGAACCACATGCCAGATTTTTCATTTGCAAAATATTCTCCCCGTTCCAGCATTTCCGCCACTTCGGCAAAACGCTCCTGATGGGTATGCTCTATTCCGGCAATCAGAGCAAACGCAGAAGCCGCTTCAAGAAACCCTTCTTCCTTCGCAGTTCTTGCAAATTCAGGATAAACATCTTCATACTCTTCTTTTTCATTGTGCTCCGCCGCACGCAAAAGCTCTGCAAGGCTTTCCTGCTGGTCAACCGGGTATCCGCCGTCGATAAAAATCGTTTCTCCGGACAGTTCTTTCAGCAGCTCATAGAAACGCTCCGCATGGGCTCTCTCCTGCTCTGCCGTATACAGAAAAATGTCAGCAATCGTATACATTTTCATCTCCCGCGCCCTTTCAGCCGCAATCGTATAACGATTTCTTGCCTGACTTTCTCCCGCAAACGCACGCATCAGATTTTCTCTTGTCTTACTTTCTGCAAAACAAACAGCCATAATACACACTCCTTCTTTTTATCAAATATATGCCGCCGCATATCTGATTATAGTATGTACCATGACTGTTTTTATTATGCTATATTGCCGAAATAAAGTATTCCCGTCATCTCTAATTGAATCCTATGATTCTTCTTGCAACGCTGTATGCCATAGAAGAAACCTTGCGCCCCGGCCTGCCCGGAAGGTTCATGGTCTGTCCCAGGATTCCATAACGGATTTTCAGGTATGTCTTATAATCCGTCTTCTTAAGGTATTCCCACAACTCCGCTTTTTTCTTCAGATTCTCATCATTTTTTGAACGGATACAGAGAATCGAAGAAACCGTCATCATGATTGCCAGATAATTAATCATATACTTTCTGAGCTTTTTGCTTGTGATCGTTCGGAGCTCATACATGCCGATCATTTTCTTCGTGACAAAAAGCTGCTGATCGATCCGTCCGATCATAATCTTCTCGTTGACCGACTGGTCTTCCCTTCCGATAAAATAACGGTAAAAATCTGTGTCAATATAATACAGAGTCCGCACATGCGGCAGAGGATAATATACATAAATGTTGTCCACATAAAACGTATGCTTTGGCAGTTCCAGCTGGCAAAGCCTTAAAAGCTCCGTACGGTAAATGACGGAGTGCATCAGGATATACTGATCCAGATGGAAGCTCCCGATATCATCCCAGTGAAGAATCCTTTCCGCCGGAAGTACATTCCGGTAGTGGATTACTTTTTTCTTTTCCATGCCTACTTTCTCGTACACATAGTTGGAAATAATCATATCCACCTCTGTCTTCTCATCCACAAATTCTTTTGCCTTCAGAAGAATCTTCATCAATGAATCTTCATCCAGCCAGTCATCACTGTCAACGACCTTAAAATATTCCCCTGTGGCGTAGCGAAGCCCGTAATTCACGGCATCTCCATGACCGCCGTTTTCCTTATTGACCAGTCTGACAATCCCCGGATAACGCTTCTCATACTCGGCGCCGATTTCGGCTGTCCTGTCCTTTGAGCCGTCATTTACAACAAGAATTTCAACATCCTCGCCCGCGGGAAGAATCGAATTGATCGCTTTCTCCATATATGCTTCCGAATTATAACTCGGAATCGCAAACGTAATATACTTCATTTTCTAATCCACCTTTTTTTGAATCAATTTTCTCTTTTATACAGTAAATCTGCCGCCGACAGCTTTCTGCATACTAAGGTACTCCAAACTATATTCATCAATCTCGTAAAGCCTTGCTAAATGTCAGGCATATATCCCCTCCGGGGTAAAAACACTTCACCAACCGTTCATATACTATACATTACCACAAGAAACGTATTTTTCCAACAAATTTAGCAGAATTCTTTATTGCTGTTTTTTCATACGCCGCTTCCCGGTCATATTCTCCACTGTCAATTTCATCGCGACAGTCCTCGGCACAGCCGATGGATTAAACGAAAAATGTTCCTTATGATAATGATCCGTCATCACGGTCAGCGCCTCCATTTTCTCTGAGTCGGGCACGATTTCCAGCCTTCCGCAGCCGATCACGCTCTCATATTCCATCGTACAATGCCCCTTCTCCCTGGCAGAGACAATCCGATGCCTGCAGTCCATTTCAAAGGAAACACGATTATCCCGTGCCAAAAGCTCATATTTGTACCCCTCGTCCGCTCCATGGAAATAAAGTGTTATTTCCTCTCCATCTGTTTTTATTCCAAAATTCAGCGGAAGAATATATGGATATTCCTCATCATGCAGAGCCAGCCTGCATACGTCACACTTTTCCATAATCTGCAGCATTTTATTTTTATCTGTAATTTCACGGTCATTCCTACGCATAACAATTCCTCCTGCACTTTTTGTTTTCTTTCTCTGACAACATTGGTCTAAAACCGCTTCTGAGTGCTGTCACGGAATTCAGGCATATATCCGGCAAACGGCATTTTCGCGAAATCTGGTTTGCCCCTTTTGTGCCCCCTATATAAATCCCGAATCAAAAAAATACCGGAATCCCTTTATTATAAGGCCTCCGATATATGTGGTTCAATGCGGATGACAGGACTTGAACCTGCACGTCGGGGACACCAGATCCTAAGTCTGGCGCGTCTGCCAATTCCGCCACATCCGCTTGTCTCGATATTTTCCAAACGCGTAAATCTTAACACACTTCACACTTATTTGCAATCTTATTTTTATTACAGATTCAAAAATTTTTAGCTATATTATACAATTAAACGCATCCGGAATGACGTTAAAAATAATTTTTTCTTATATTTTTATTCATATGGCACATACTATCTCAGAAAGGAGCGTGTTAATATGAATAACAGAAAAACAAATCTCCCCCCGTCAAGTCCTGCTGATACAGGGGATAATTACAGCAGCCGCTACGGCTACGATTACGGTGATGACGATATTCCGGAAATTGACCTTCCAAAGAAAACCGATGCATTTAATGTGATCCCTGATGAAGTGCCGCGGCGCGACGGTCCCGGCGGAGAATAGGGGGGATCGGCTATGATTGACAATCAGGAACTCCCTATCGGTTTTACAATGGCACTTGCACAACACTCGGACATTCTAAACAAATTCGCCCATCTGACGGAAACAGAACAGGCTGCCATTGTTGACGGAGCGAGAAATGTTAAATCACGTGATGAAATGCGAAGATATGTGGAAAATATGTTTCGGCAAGAATCTTTCAGATAGAGTTCCGGAACAAGGTTGAGGGATTCAACACAGAGAGGCATACCGGAAGCAGGTTATGAAGATTTACTTTATGGGTTGAAAAAATGCGGAAAACACTAAGTTTTCCGCATTTTCTTTCCTGAGCGTGCGGGGATTCGAACCCCGGACAACTTGATTAAAAGTCAAGTGCTCTACCACCTGAGCTACACGCCCTTATTCAATTATTGCCTGTTTCCAACTCCCAGGCAAACTGGGCTAGCTGGATTCGAACCAGCGACTGCAGGAGTCAAAGTCCTGTGCCTTACCGCTTGGCGATAGCCCATCAAAGACTTGTATAGACACCCTATCGGCTGGTGCTTTTCTTAATTAAACAAGCTTTAACAAAAGCTTATTTAATAAGTAAGGGTGGGTAGTGGGACTCGAACCCACGACATCCAGAACCACAATCTGGCGCGCTAACCAACTGCACCATACCCACCATAACGAGCCTGGGGGGATTCGAACCCTCGACCTACGGCTTAGAAGGCCGTTGCTCTATCCAGCTGAGCTACAGACTCACTTTAAATATCCCCGTTATCTCGGTTCTCATAACTATCTATTATGAGAAAGCGGGTGATGGGAATCGAACCCACGTATCCAGCTTGGAAGGCTGGTGTTCTACCATTGAACTACACCCGCAAATTCTATCGGGGTGACAGGATTCGAACCTGCGACCTCCTGGTCCCAAACCAGGCGCTCTAGCCAAGCTGAGCCACACCCCGACATTCGCAGTCGTCGCATCACTTTCCCGTGACGCATTGACTATTATATTATGTAAACATGAAATTGTCAACTGATTTTTTTGCTTTTTTAAAATTTTATAAGCCATTTATGATAATGTCCTAGTATACCATATATGAAAATGTCCCAGATGTGGTATAATATCTTCCTTACGACTTATAACGAACAGGAGGA
>SFGN01000146.1 GCA_004556565.1 Lachnospiraceae bacterium
TCCTGCAATTCTGTCAATAAGGCAGCATAATTGTTGATCTGGGGAATGCTGTCATTGGTATAAAGCAGTTGGTACTGCTCAAGCAGGAAGATTCCCTTTTCCATGTGTTCTTTTGCAAGCGCTGCCTGACCATTCATGCGGTAAAGACCGCCCAGATTCGCATGAAGGTTGGAGACAAGGTGGGCATTGTCTTCTGTGATTTCTTTGATCTGTGCAAGAGCTTCCTTTTCAAGTTTGATGGCTTTTTCCAGCTTTGTTTCCATACATGCCTGATAGTCCAGTAATAATGCACGGTCAGTATCGGCACCGTTTCCATTCCCTTTCAAAAGCTGCTTCATCTCACAGATAATCTCTTTCATACCTTTCTTGTAACGGTATTTCTCCATATATGGGAAGATATCTTCCAGAAACAGCAGGTATTTGGTCGGATCATCTTTTTCTATCATCCGCATGATATTCCCGACTGTCTGGAACAGTTTTTTATAATAGCTGACTTCTGTTCCATGCATCAGACATATTTTTTGCAGGGAATTAAGCAAAGTATGGCAGCCTGTGACCGAAGGCTTTGTTTCTGAAAGGGCAATCTCCTGAATCAACGGATGCAGGGAAATTGTATGCCGGGTAGTTGCCTGTACAAAACCTGTTTCAACCAGGTCATTGATGGCATTTAAGTCAGTTAATCCAAGCCAGTCAGCAAAAATACGGGCGGAAATACCGGCAGGAGGCAGAAAGCAAAGGTTCCGCATGATTTCCTGTTGTTCTACGGATATGGAATAAAGGGAGAACAGAGTGTGGATATGGTTATAGTAAGTAGCCTTGCTGTTTTGACCGTCTTTGATGGCACTGATTTTATCTTCATTTTCAAGGGATGCCTTTTCTTCCCGTAGCTTTTCCAGCAAGCGTTCCGGAGGTAGGATTCCATTTTCCAGAAGATTTGCTGCCAGTTCTACTGCAAAAGTATGGCGGTGGACGGTTTCTATGATCTCTTCTACCAGTGTCCGGTGTTCTTCTGCTTCGGAATAAAATGCAGCTGCCAGTTGAAACAGGCTGGCCGGTTCCCGGATTTCTTTTAGCTGCAGGATACAGTGTCCGTCAAATCTACTTCTGGTCGTGAAAAGAATCCTGCACCGGTATTTCAGGACCACCGGCAGAAAACTGTCCTGCGTGGCAGTGACGTTGAAATTGTCTATGATGAGCAGTGTATCATCTTTCAGAGAACGGAGAAACCGGTTGTGCTTCCGGAAACGTTCTTCTTCCCCATCTTCCGGCAGATCGTCGGTAAAATCCATGTCTGTGACAGCCTGATGTAAATCACCGGCATATTCCACATACAGGATGTTCGTATAATATTTTTTGTATTGCTTTGCATATGCTTTCGCCAGTTCACTCTTTCCAATCCCGGCAATTCCATAGAGAAATACTTTGCTGTTTTCTTCCAGCATTGCATGTAATTCGTCCAGTTCTTCTTCTCTTCCAAGAAAATGGCGGCATGGTCTGGGAACTTCACTGTCCATGATGTAATCCAGAACAACCGGGGAAAGAGAACCGCCTGCAATCAGTTTCTGGTTTCTGGTGTCCCGTTTGATAAATTGGCGTTCCATACCAAAGGAGATCAGTTTTGCCAGAAAGAGAAGCCGTGAATCAAGGGGCTTGTAAAGGGCTGCCAGCTTTTTCTTTTTTGCTTCGGAGATTGTGGCATCCTGCATGAACAGGAGATAAACATACTGCAGTGCTTTGTTACAGTCGGTCATTAATGGTATAAGATTATGCTGCAGCGTTTCAGCCAGCTTTTCCTGCTTGCTTGGTCTTGCATAGTAAGTGCAGATTTTGGGACTGATCTTCGCCTGTCGGTCATCCACCGGCAGACCAGCCCATTGTCAAAAGAAAAATCTTTGCTTTCCGGGCTGTCCATAAAATCCTCAAATACTTCATATAAAAATTTAGGCTGGTTCATCTGGTTACTTTCGCTGATATGATTTTTTAAACATGTCATTATGGAGCTAAAATCGCATCGATCCAATCGCAATCCCACCTTTTCGTATCAATTCTGTTTGTATCTGGTACTAAACTTCCTATGTAATAACACAAACGTATGTTCTGGACAATGGAATTTCAATGATATGAACCAAAATAAATGAGAAACAGTCAATTTACTCTCAATTTCTGCTCAATGAGAAGCCAGAAACTTTCCTGTAGAATGACCACAGAATAAAAAACAGGGAAGGAGAGGCTTGTGAAACAGAATATAGAATTTGAACGGTGCATTGATTTTCTTGTGAGGATGATAGATAAATATGGCGAAGAGCTGCTCCGGGAACTGGAGGAAGATAAGGAAAACAATGGACAGGAGAAAAAAGAAGAAAATGAAAAGAAAAAAGAAGCGGCAGCTTCCTGAGATAAAAATTTCAGGTCTGTCGCTTTTTTTCGTGTATTTCCAATCAGATAAATTTTAAAAGCTGATGAAGAGTATGTGGCTCATTGTTCTGGGAAGAAGTAATACGAGTGTCAAATGGCTTGAAATGATTCTGCGTATAAAAGTTCAGAAGAAATTCATTATCCTCACATTCAAGAAATTCCATAACACCGCCTACGGAATATTGGAGATTGGATATGGTCTCCAGTGCAAATCCCAGTAGAATGTTCCCTGGAATCCGTTTTTCCCTTGGAAGAGAATAGTTCTTTCCTAACTGGGCAATCAGGTAAGCTGCTGTGGTGTAAGACTGTGTTTCTTCATCCAGAATACTGACACGGGACAGCTTCTTTGCCATTGTTTTACTGATATTTGAAGCCTGGACAGAAATTGGTTTTACTGTAAGGGAAAAATAGCCAACCGATGAAGCATCTTCGGCATCAAATACCAGATAAGTGATGGATTGATCTTTTTTGGTAAACTCAATCGCATTATGTAATAAGAAGTATTCCACATCGGGGTTTTCAGGACAAGAAAAATCGGAGAGCAAGTCGTAAAGACTTTCCTCTCCGATATATGTCGGTTCGTCTTTATCCAAATATGCCCGAATATTAACGGTAAAATATTTATCAGACATGTTGTTTCTTCCTTTTTGACATTAAAGCTAAGATTTCCTGTGGGTTCGTTAACTGACGTCCGGGAAGTGTCTGCTTTGGTGTGCGGTCACGATCGGCTTCGTCAATCGCTGCGACAAAACGCTTTACGCTATTTGGATTGGATACGACAAAATTATGAGTAATACTTGAAGTAGCCATACTAACACCTCCTCTTTTTCTGGCTTTTTTGTGTATTTATAGTATATGCAATGTGCGATAAAAACACAATATCGAAAACAGAAATAATTCTAAATAATTTTCGACCCGGATATTTATTAGACGCTTCCGGTGAGCGAGCAATATTTTCGAGCCGATTACTTATAAGCCGCCAGCGGTGGGCGGGCAATATTTACGATGACAGGTCTTCCTGTTTCTATCATCATTATAAGTTTTAGGTGAAAATATGTCAACTGGGTTTAAAAATTTACGAAAATCAGGTATCGAATACGGTTGGAACAAATGATAAAATCCAGTTGGGACAATAAAAACTCTAATGAATGAGGTAAATGTTAATGAAAAATAAGAAAATTAGATGTTGTGTATATATACGAGTCTCCACCACCATGCAGGTGGATGGTTACAGTCTGGATGCTCAGCGAGATAAACTGCGAAAATATGCAGAGTATCAGAACATGGAGATTGTACAGGAATTTGCGGATGAAGGAAAATCCGGCAAAAGTGTCGAAGGCAGACCGGAATTTCAACGGATGTTGGACAATATTGAAAATGGTACAGATGATGTACAGTTTGTATTGGTATTTAAGCTGTCACGATTTGGACGTAATGCAGCGGATGTATTAAATTCTTTACAACGGATGCAGGATTTTGGAGTAAATCTGATCTGTGTAGAGTATGGCATTGACAGTTCTAAAGACAGTGGAAAACTGATGATTTCCGTTTTGTCAGCGGTGGCAGAAATTGAACGTGAGAATATTCTGGTGCAGACGATGGAAGGACGGAAACAGAAAGCCAGAGAAGGGAAATGAAACGGTGGATTTGCCCTATATGGTTATAAACTGGTAAATGGAGAACTTCGGATTGCAGAGGATGAGGCAGAGGTGATCCGGCTGATCTATGATAAATTTATCCATACCAATATGGGAATGAGTGCCATTGCCTCATGGCTGAACCAGCATGGATATAAAAAGAAAAAGAGACAGAATAATACACTGGATGCTTTTGCTACTTCCTTCATTAAAGGAGTTCTGGATAATCCGGTCTACTGTGGAAAGCTGGCATTTGGCCGCAGAAAGAATGAGAAAGTTCCCGGAACAAGAAATGAATACCGGATTGTGAAGCAGGAAGAATATATGCTGAACGATGGTATCCATGAAGGAATCATTTCCGAAGAGGATTGGGAACTGGCACATCAGAAACGTCAGAAAACAGGAGTATCCTATGAAAAGACACACAGTCTGGAACATGAACATATCTTATCCGGTATTTTAAAATGCCCTTTGTGTGGCAGTGGAATGTATGGGAATGTCAATCGGAAAAAACGAAAGGACGGTACGTTATATAAGGATTATTTTTATTATGCCTGCAAGCATCGGAGATTGGTGGATGGACATAATTGCAGCTACCGTAAACAGTGGAGCGAAGATAAGGTGAACGATGCGGTAGAAGAAGTAATCCGGAAGCTGGTGCAAAATCCCAAATTTGAAGAAGCCATTTTGAATAAAATCGGTGCAAGGATTGACACATCGGAAGTGAAAAAGGAAATTGAAGAATTAGAAAAACAACACCGACAGCTGACAGGAGCAAAGAA
>SFGN01000147.1 GCA_004556565.1 Lachnospiraceae bacterium
TCAGCAAATTCGGGGAGGGAAGCAAAGTTACCTCTGACATGAAAATCTTTAACAATGGCCAGAACTTCAGGATCTGTGTAATGCGTTACTTCCACTAAAGAGAGTTCGTGTTTTGACATGTTATCTCTCCAGACAGCTGCAAGCCTGCCAGTGAATTACCGGCTCTTTACATAAAATACAGGTGATTAAATCAGCGCTAACAGATGACATAAAGTTATCGACATGACTTTTAACCAGTGAAGTACCTGTCAACTCCTGAAGTCGCCGTTTTATTAAATGATAGCTGAATCCTCTTTCTGATTCGCCTAAAGCCAATGCTGGTAGTGTCATTTGGTATTTTTTCAGTAACTGAAGTAAGTTTGCCCAGGACATTTCGTTACGTCTGAAGCTTTTTTCTTCCCTGCTCAGCCATCTCTCTATATGACAAAAATGGCAGGGAGTACCAAGATCAGGTGAATATACTCCATCTATCCTGAATGACTCCTTTAGGTAGTAGCTTTGGATGAAGGCAACACCAGGGTTACTTTCAAATTTTGAATAGATTCTTTTTACAATGTCTGAATGATAGTTTTCGAGATGTAACCAGATTAGTGTTGAATCGCTCACATTAATATTATTATCTTTTATATCAATGATATGAGAAACAAAAACACCATCAGATTTCCATTGTTCCCGGGCATTACTGAAAAGATGTGGAACATCGCTTATTATGACTGAGTTTACCCAGAGAGGTGATGTTTTCGTTTTATTTATCACGCCTGTGGTAATAAGAAACTCTTTGCCCTTGTCTTTATCAATAAGCGATTCGTCCAGTAGTTTATCAAGGAGGTATTCAGAAATAATACCCTGTTTGGATCGTAGGCTTTCGAGTACTTTTTTCATTCCCTCATGTGTAATGTCTACTGAAGAAATGTAGGTAATAAGCAGGGTCTTTGTATTTCTGGAAATTATCTCAAATGGCAGAATATTGATCATATCTTTTCCTTTTTAATATCAGGGAGCACCATGCTCCCTGAACGGTTAATTCAACGTATCAGATATGTGAACCACTTCCGCCGCTGCCACCGTTTCCACCACTACAACCGTTGCTGCAACCACCACAACCGCCACCTTGACCACCGCAGCTACCGCCGCCGCCGCCGCCACCACCACCAATGCCAACACCTAATGGAGACTGGCGTGATAATTTAAGAGCATCAACGGACAAAACTACACCAAATTCACTCGCTTTTAATTCCATAAGGACTCCTTTTTTAAGGGAAATTAATGCTTATGACATCTGAATAGTATGTTGGCCAACACTAGTTACTTGCCGTAATTAACTATATTTTGCAATGATAATTTGAACTAAATTTGTACGCCTGTTAAATATTTAATAATAATATCAGTTGGTTATGTTTGCGCGGTTATTGTTTTTTTACAAAAATTAATATTGTGTTTACATTTTGCTTTCAGTTGCTGTCAGGATGTCACACTACCCCTTTAAGCCCCCACTGGTCTGGCAGGGCCGGGGGTGGGTAAGGTGAAACCTGTCAATCAGTACCGGCTTACGCCGGTATCATATGCAACAACTGAGTGCCGCCTTCCATGCCGCTGGTGCGGCATATCCTGGTGACGATATCTGAATTGTTATACATGTATATATATGTAGTAATGACAAAAATAGGACAAGTTAAAAATTTACAGGAGATACAATGATTCAGACACGTAATCAATATCTGCAGTTTATGCTGGTTATGCTGGCTGCATGGGGCATTAGCTGGGGAGCCAGATTTGTCATGGAGCAGGCCGTTCTGCTTTATGGGTCAGGAAAAAACTATTTGTTCTTCAGTCATGGTGCTGTTCTGATGTACCTGCTGTGTGTTTTCCTGGTATACCGCCGTTGGATAGCTCCGCTACCGGTCGTTGGTCAGCTGCGCAACGTTGGCGTACCGTGGCTGGTCGGTGCGATGGCCGTGGTGTATATCGGTGTATTTCTGCTCGGTAAGGTGCTGGCTCTGCCTGCTGAGCCATTTATGACGAAACTTTTTGCCGATAAGTCTATACCTGACGTGATCCTGACGTTGCTGACCATCTTTATCCTTGCCCCGTTGAATGAGGAAACGCTGTTCCGGGGGATTATGCTGAACGTCTTCCGTTCACGGTACTGCTGGACGATGTGGCTGGGGGCGCTGATAACGTCGTTGTTGTTCGTCGCCGCGCATAGCCAGTATAAGAACCTGCTGACACTGGCAGAGCTGTTCCTGGTGGGGTTGATTACATCAGCGGCCAGGATCAGAAGTGGTGGCCTGCTGCTGCCGGTATTGCTGCATATGGAAGCAACCACGCTGGGTTTACTGTTTGGTTGAAAGTTATATTTTTATTAAACATTACGCGTTAAAGCCTGGTGTGTTTTTTTAGTGGATGTTATATTTAAATATAACTTTTATGGAGGTGAAGAATGCATACCACCCGACTGAAGAAGGTTGGCGGCTCAGTTATGCTGACCGTTCCACCGGCACTGCTGAATGCGCTGTCTCTGGGTACAGATAATGAAGTTGGCATGGTCATTGATAATGGCCGGCTGATTGTTGAGCCGCACAGACGCCCGCAATATTCACTGGCTGAGCTACTGGCACAGTGTGATCCGAATGCTGAAATATCAGCTGAAGAACGAGAATGGCTGGATGCACCGGCGACTGGTCAGGAGAAAATCTGACATGGAAAGAGGGGAAATCTGGCTTGTCTCGCTTGATCCTACCGCAGGTCATGAGCAGCAGGGAACGCGGCCGGTGCTGATTGTCACACCGGCGGCCTTTAATCGCGTGACCCGACTGCCTGTTGTTGTGCCCGTAACCAGCGGAGGCAATTTTGCCCGCACTGCCGGCTTTGCGGTGTCGCTGGATGGTGTTGGCATACGTACCACAGGTGTTGTGCGTTGCGATCAACCCCGGACAATTGATATGAAAGCCCGGGGCGGAAAACGACTCGAACGGGTTCCAGAGACTATCATGAACGAAGTTCTTGGCCGTCTGTCCACTATTCTAACTTGAACATGGGGTTTGAGGGGCAACCGGACGAAAACGTTCGATTTAGGGCACTAAAACCGCTGCTGGTCCCTCATTATAAAAGAAGAGCAGGTAATAACTGAACCTGCTCTTCTTTTATTATTTTTTTAACATAGACAGATTGCGTCTGGTTTGTTCTTCGAAATCATCTTTTGAAGCGATGCTCTCTGATTTGTTTTCTGAAGATGCCTCTATAATGTTTTTTAACACATTTATATCAATTGATGTGGATGTGTATCCTGTTGTTTGCTCTATAAGTTTTACCAGATTTTCTGCAGTGATTTTCTCACTGAAAAAACCACTGATTAGCGTTAACAGTCGGGGGTCAACAGAATAAAGAGCTGCTCCGCAAATAAGAGATTGTCTGTAGAAGTCTCCTCGCATTTGTATCGGGAGAGAGTCTATTGTTTGTTGTGTCAGGCTGTCCTGCGGGTAAAGTGTCGGGTGCAGGTATGCCACAACTTTCTTTCTTTTTTTCGGATCACTGCTTTCCATTACGCGTGCACCATTGCTTTCACCAATGCAAACTGAGGTTCATCTACCTTGTTCACTTTCAGATTCGGGAAATATTGCTTTATGTGAGGGTAAATAAGCTCAGCTCCCCCGCCTGTGAGGTAGATTCGGTTCATTCCTGAGAATGTTGAAATTTCCTGCCTGATGCTTTCTGCCAGAGATTTCACCTCACTGTCTATTACATGAGTAATATTTTTTATTTCAGCTACATCATTTATTAATGTCTGGAGATATTCATTATCATGCCTGTTTTTTATTAACTCATCAGCAATAAAATAATTGCAGGGTGTGGAGGCTTTTGTTAGTGCATTCATGACGGTATGAGTTATGCGGGATGTTCCGATTTCTGAATAGCCACGGATTTCAGAAATGCCTTCAAATGCACCGAGAATTAAACCACAATCCAGAGTGGTTCCTCCAAGATCGATAATCAGGCTGCGTTCAAGTTTGTTTACTTTATCTTTTTTTAGTGATTCAAATGCAGCTGGCAAAGATTCAGGCATTACATTAACTTTTTTAATTTTAAATGTTTCCCCTTTATTCAGAGATATCTCACGGAGAACATTTGCCTTTTTTCTTTCTATTCTTTCTTCATTTGGTTGATTGTCATTATCAAAGAATTCGGTTACAGGTAATGTCACTGTCAGTTCTACATCCTGTGGCTGAAGGCCGGATGTCAGCAGTGCATGATGTATGGCAAGCAAATTGGTGGTGCTGTATTGATAACTGACATGTGTTGTACCTATGACAGCAGTGCTGCCCAAATCATAGGTGTATTTTTTTCCATCCACGACGTAATTGTAAACTTTGCCGGCATTAAACAGTCCCGGGTTCCAGCCTTCTTTAAAGCTGTTTCCTGACAGACTGGTTCTTACCTCGCCATCTTCAAGCCAGGCCAGTTTTACGTTAGTTGAACCATCATCGCATGATACTTTTAGCATTTTTTTTTGCCTCGTTTTGAGTTTGTGTTTGTCTCAAATTGAGCATCATTCATGTTGATGCATCTTTTTGAGTTTTTTGTTGTTCCTTATTGTGTCTCATTTTGGGTGTGTGTCAAGCGGTGTGGCTCTTTTAGAGTATCTTTGTGTTCTTATTGTGGCTCAATTTGAGTCTCTATTGGTTTCTCATTTTGCGTTACGAACTGAGACGGAAACTACTTAACCAGGCCGTGCCGGCACGTTAACCGGGCTGCATCCGATGCAAGTGTGTCGCTGTCGCCGGCCTCCTCACCCGGTCACGTTTCGTCGTTCCTCCTCCACG
>SFGN01000148.1 GCA_004556565.1 Lachnospiraceae bacterium
TCTGGCCACACCGACGCCAGCAGCAACCTCGCTGATCGTAGGAGCAACACGATTTTCTTGATAATACTTGTTTACGAACTTCAGTATTTTGTCGAGAGTTCCTTGGTCTTTTGTCCTCATACCAGCACCTCTGTTTCTATATGGGATTTCAAATCCCACTATCGTAATTATACTCATGAATTCAAAAATTACAAGAGGGTAACAGAAAGTCAAAAATGAGGTGCGGCCAATCGGCTGCACCTCAATAATAATTCGGTTCGGCTATTGATATGATACTGCTTTGCTCAACTACGGATCTCGATTGCCCTAAATAATCTATTATTGCATTCTTTCTCGCACTTTTGGGTAGGTCATTTGAATGTATTTTGCTTCCCACACAGGATCATAATAGTCGCCATATTCAGTCATCTTGCAATCGTTGTAGAGATCATCGGCGATTTCTAGGATAACATCTCGTAATTCGAGATTCTCAACGTATTTCTGTGGAATCCCTTCTATACCAAGAGATGCACCTAATATGTTTCCCGTTACTGCACCTGTAGAGTCGCTATCACCGCCATGGTTAACTGCTGCAATAAGAGCTCGTTCCATATCTTTTGGATACTTCAGAGAACAATAGATAGCGATTGCCAATGTTTCTTCAGCAACCCACCCTTGCCCAAGTAGCTAATGAAATATCACATTGTATCCATTTGGAAATCAGTTCTTTTATTTCCTCTTCGCCAAATTGGCCCAAAGAGATTCTAATATGATTATCGTAGAAGGTGCATCCGTGAAAGTCTCTAAAGTCAATAGGCCTACTTGTAAGAATGACATTTACTGCATGATGTTCGCTTATGAACTTTTCAATCATTTTTCCGAAAAGATCCTTGCGACTACTGCCATCTATTTCATCTAATGCATCAACTAGAAGAAGCACTTTCCCGTCGCACTGTTGAGTGACGATATATTCAATCCATTTTTTGAAAGACTCACATTCAGAACCAACTGCGAAGTCGAGAAGACTGTTAACCCGTAGGTTCTCAAGCTCAACATGGTTTATACTATCTGCTTTTACTAAGATAGGGAAATAGCCCCCTGAAAATCCTAATTTTTCTTTTATCAATTTATATCTGCTCATGGCCTCTTCTGCAAGAGACGCAATTTGTAGGGCGGCAACCTTCTCATAAATATTTGCTGTGATAATTGCTTGGAGAAAAGTGCTTTTACCGCAGCCGGTATTTGCTACGACTAAATAAGAAAACAGAGAACGATCATCTATAGGGTGATCGACAACCTCGCCATCCCTTAAAAACGGAGGAATGATATACAGATTTGATATTTGTGCATTTTTGCTGATACTTGACAATTGCGCACCGCTAACCATGTCTCTAATATCGAGCGTTTTGCTGACATTCCAAAGATGGGTATAGTATTCTTTCTGAAATTCTGACATCTTCACGTCGTTAGAAACGCGAATTAAAGAATTAAAATGGCTATCCAACCAAAATGCTATATCAAAACTAGGCTTGTCGCCATCAGTTTGCCATTTTCGGCAATAGAATAAACTGGAAAGTAAAAAGGGAAGTAAGTACTGCACTTCTGTTTTAACTTTCTCTATATAAAATGAATTGCTGTAATTCGTGGCTTCACAAAGCCAAGCGATCAACTCATTGTTATTGAAAGATTTGTTTTCAAATCGCTCATCTGTTTCTGCAAAAGCATCCTGCGCTGTCGATATCAAGCATAAGATCAAAGTTGTGCCGATGAGCATGTTTTCTTTAATCGTGGATGCCCCGTCAATTTGCCCCATTCTTCGATACCTATACCATCCTTGGCGGGCCACATCAGGATTGTTATCATAACGATTTGTTTTATTAAGTCCAGGAAAATCGGGGTCAAGTGTTCCGGTTATTCCAAGTGATAAAGCTAGGCCATTGCTCATGATATGTTTTGCATTGTTAGTTAGTGAATCCAATTCACTTCCGATCTTGCTCTCGTGTTTTGCGTGAAAGATGTCAAAGCAGAATTCGAAAAAATCATTATTATTCACTCCTAAAAACGCACAACAGGAGTTCAGCATTATCTCAAAAAACTCACCAAATGGTTTCATTTTTCACCTACTCCCTTCGCGATTCTGTTTGTGTTAGATGGTTCGGTAAAATCTAGTATATCGTTTGTCGTGCAATTCAAAGCCTCACATATTCTTTCAAGGATGTCTACAGTCACGTTCTCGCCGCGGTTTAATTTACTAATCGTATAATTACTAATACCTGCTAGTGACTGCAAATCCTTCTTTTTCATATCTTTATCTATCAGAAGCTTCCAAAGCTTTTTATAGCTAGCTGCCATCGTCGCATAACTCCTCCCCATAATAGAATGTCTTTGATATTTATTATAGCAGATAATATCAGAATTATCAAGCGGTTTCATAGCGTTCGCTTTATTATTTGTCGAGAAATTACGTTAAAGCCTATTGTTTTTGAGAGTTCTCAAATTTGAGAGAATGCAGAAAAGCTGGTAAAAAATACATCAGGCATATGTGAATAGATACCAAAATACAAGACCACAATTATCAATCGGCAAAGGTCTGTGTTTGTAGCTTTCAGAATACACTCACAACATTTTGGCGTTTATACTGAACTAATTATTCGCATAGATTTCGCATCTTTACGGTATTTGCCGTCCTCCTATTATCTTTACCCAGATAATAAGATGCACACGTTGCTGTGATTGACTTGACTAGATGTCGTGTTGCTGATATTTTGAGAGATATGGCGCAATAGTCTATCAAACAAAAAAATGCAGGGCACCAAGCTAAGAAAGTAGCTTGGTGCCCTGCTGTCTTTAATACGCCGGAATTCCATACCCCAGGATTTCGTAGTAGCCTACAGCATAATGGTTTTCTCGGCAGCTATCACCGGAGTTTCCTTCGACCGTGTAGACAATGCCGTCCTCAACACGCTCAACAATACCAGTATGGTCGGATTCGCCGTCCTGCGGGCCGGAACTGCCCTTGTTATCCCAATCGAAAAAGATAATCATGCCGGGGGCCGGTTCAATATCGTTTTCGGCCCACTGGCCACGATCCTTGAACCAGTTGACACCGTTGACACAGCCTGCGTATTTTGGAATTACGCCAGTCTCGATATACCCGCACTGATCGGCGCACCACGATACAAAGCAGGCGCACCATTCAACGCGAGAGCCGAAACCGTACCAGCTCCAGTAGGGCTCACCGCCCACATTGCCAAGCTGAGACAGCGCAACCGCAACAATCTGATCGTCTGCTCCGTAGATGCCGTAGAGAACAGATGCCCACATACTGCTGTCCTGTGCGAGCAGCTCGGCAACCTGGGCTTTCTGATCCTCGGTGAAACCGTACTGTTCCATCATCTCTTCTACGGTCTTATGACTCACAGTGATATACAGATATACCGTTGTCTCTTCGACTTCCTCTTCTATGATGTTACCTTCTCCATCATCTGTTTCAACTATAACCGTTTCTGTCTTTTCCTCGGTTTCATAGGAAATCTCATTCATTTCCCAAAAGATATCCTTCAGAAGCTGTTTCTTTTCGTCGGTCATAGACGCCACTTCCTGCGGATTATCCGGGTCGTTAGTGGTCTTTACAGCGTAGATGGACAGGACCTCCGGCCAGACTGCGCGGGAGCCTGACATTTCAAGTTCATCGTAGGTGTTTGAGCTTTTGATATCATCAAGCATGTTCTGATAGTCCAGGTTGATCTCCTGGACGACCTGCTGCATGGTCTGCGTAGAGCCGGTATCCTCAGAAGAGAAGAAGATTCCGAAGCAGGATGCCACGATAAGGCCGATCAAGCATATGACGATAATCACGACGACTGCTACCCAACCACCGGCGGCAATGGCAGCGATCAGTTCTTTGATGGCTGCGGCAATCGCTTTAATCGCAGCGGCGATTGCTTTCGCTGCCGCCACAGCCGCTTTGTATGCCGCAATCGCAGCCTGTCTTGCCATTTCAGCAGCCTTCTGTGCGGCCTTAGCGGTCGTCTGAGCCGCTTTTTGCGTTGCCTTGGCCGTTTTCTCAGCCGTTTTAATTGCAGCTTTGGAAGTCTTCTCCGCTGTCTTAATTGCCTTCTCCGAGGACTTAACCGTGCCTTTTGCTCCGGTCTTCACGGTCTTCTTTCCGGCAGAACGAGCTGACTGCTTAATCGTGTGTTCCGTTCGCTCCGCTGTCTTAATGGTCTGATTTCGCTTTCCGCGTACAGCATTTCTCCGGACTTCACCACTGGTGGATGCCGTTTCCCTTGCGGTGCTCTGATGGTGGACATTTTTTCTCTGCTGAACAGAGTTCTGCTTTTGAGAGACAGCTTGCCGTTTAGATGCAGGCTCGCTCCGTGTCTGCGAAGGGCCTTGCGGCTCTGAGGCTCGTGGGGCCGATTGATGTGAATGAAACTCCTGAGAAGAAGTCCTCTCGGATCGGGCCTGTTCCTCTCTGCGAAAGCGCTCTTCATAGCGATTGACCCGTTCTTCATTCTTTTCGATCCGCTTTTCCTCACGATGTTTCCGATATGCCTCTTTGCCTTTGGTTGACAGGAAGTTCGGCTGAGATGGAATAATCACACTGTCTGCCGCAGCAAGCGCATTGACCGTCATCATTCCCAGAGAAGGCATACAGTCGATAAGGATATAGTCGTAGTACTTTTTCAAACCCTCGATACAGGATTTCAGAACGTACTCACGGCTCATAACATTGAACAAGCCCGTTTCCATGCCGGACAGTTCAATATTAGAAGGAAGCAGATCAACGCCTTCATTATGGGCGATAATCGCATTGCCGGGAGGCTGTTC
>SFGN01000149.1 GCA_004556565.1 Lachnospiraceae bacterium
ACCAAAGGCATTGCCTGAGGTTTCTGTCAAGGCTGGCGGACGGTTTAGAAAAACTATAACGTGGCAACGTCAATCCCACGAAAAAAATGATTGACCCAAAAAATCTCTGTCCTGAAATTCTCCCAGCAAAAAAAATGCATAAAAATGAAGCTGGTAATTATCCTCTAAATCATCTTTTTCATCAACCGCTTTCTCAATAGCATCACGTAGATAAGGAATTGCCTCTTCTTTGTTTTCTGTAATAACTTTAAGGGCTTCACCCGGAAACGCCTTGTTTACATATGTAATTTTCGCAATTGCTGTTCTTAAGTCGCTCTCTATACATAAATCGGAAATTACTATTGCTATCAGTCTACTGTATTGTACCACATGTTGATGAATCGGAAAACCATAAGACAAGATTTCATAAAATCTCTGTCAAATTGCACCAATCTCTGTGCTTCAGAATAAGACTGTCAGTTGGATAGCAAATACTTTCTGTTTATATTCTTCTTGGCTTTCACCCAGAACCCATACTCAAAAAAGGTCCACCGGACCTTTTTCATATGCTTGGCAATTAAAAATGGTTGGGAACTTTATACTTTCCCAACCTCTGTTTTACCGATGTTCCATATGTAAATATTTCTCTCTGGTAGCAAGTCCGCCGCGGATATGTCGTTCAGACTTATTCAAATCCAGCACTTTGCGTGCTTCCGATGCCAGTGACGGATTGATACGGAGCAAACGCTCGGTCACATCTTTATGTTTGGTCGTTACTATTTAGAGCTGTTTTATTTTCACATTCGTCTTCCACTAAAATGCTTTCATTTAATCCCAAATCACCTAATAATCGAAGGTAAATATCCACATTTCCATCTTTGTCTACTTCGATTTTCTTAATCAGTCTCTTTAACTGTACATTGGTCATCTCATGAACATCTGTAATATCCTCAATCTGCTTAAAGGTATCATTTAAGATTTTTTCCATCTGATCTCCTTTTGTCAAATTACTGGACACCATTTTCAATTCATTTTCCAGACAATCCAGTTCTTGACGAGTGCCCCCCAACTTATCATTCAATTCTTCTCTGGAAATCAAATCATCGGTATACATATCCATATATTTCTGTCGCATTCTCTGTAATCTGGCAATCTGCAAATTCAATTCCTTCTCGTACTCTGCATTTTCATCTTTTGCTTTGTACACTCTTTGGAATTCTTTCACCACATAATCAATCACTTTATTTTTTTGTTGAAGAACCCGATTAAAATATTCCTGTAAAACCTGAATTAATTCTTCTTCATCTACAGCAGTTTTATTTGGACAACTATCTGCTCCTTTTCCATTTCTTCCGGAACAAACCCAACGCACATACGTATTTTTGTAGGTACGAACTGTTCTTCGGAAAGACCATCCACATTCTTTACATTTAATCAATGTAGAAAACAAATATTTGTTGCTTTGTCGCTCATGATTCAGATTGAATGCATTGTTCCTTCCGCGAAGAATTTCCTGTGCTTTTTCAAACACCTCATCTTCAATAATACGAAGTTCTGGACGTTCCACAACAAGCCATTCCGTCTCATCCTTTTCTCTTCTCTGACCAGTCAGAAAATCACTGATTTCCTGCTTTCCATTGATAATCTTTCCCGTATAAATCTCATTGGTCAAAATCCGGCAGATGGCATTCTGGCTCCATTTGCAGTTTCTCTTTGTCCGATACCCCTTTTCATTCAACATATTGGAAATCTTGGCAGCACCGTAACCTTCTTCTGTGTACCACTTATAAATTTGCTTTACAACCTTTGATTCTTCTTTGTTGATCTCAAGATTGAAATAATCTCCGATTGTTTTATCATATCCGTACACAATGTTCGGAACTCGTCCCTTTTCTGCATTCAGTTTCTTTCCAAATTTCACTCGCTTAGACGTATTGGCACTTTCTTCCTGAGCCAATGCTCCAAAGATGGTGAGGACAAACTCACTATTTCCCATACTTGTCATATTTGCTGTCAGGAACTGTGTTTCAATACCTAACGCTTTCAACTTGCGAACATTCTGTAAAAGATCTACGGTATTTCTGGCAAAGCGAGAAATGTCCTTTACAACGACCATATCAAACATTCCTTTTTCCGCATCAGACATCATACGAAGAAATTCTTTACGGTTTTTGATTTTGGTTCCAGAAATACCTTCATCTGCATATAATTTTATTAAGACATCTCCTGTACGCTGAGTGTATTCGGAAAAAAATTCCTTTTGTGCCTCTAAGCTGTTAAGCTGGTCGGCTTTATCTGTGGAAACACGGCAATAGGCTGCTATCTTCATAGTGTTACCTCTCTGTATTAAACTTATTTTCTGTTACATCTATATTATATATCAAAATAAAGATTCGTAAACAGAAAAACAAGATATTACTGATAAATTCAATAATACCTTGTCTAAAGCTTGATGATTTTCCTATAATCCAATCATTTTATGACCATATTATTTTTCAGAAGCTTCCTCTCAAGTTTTCTACTCAACTTTTCTGCCGCACTTTCTGTAAAACGACTATTTTTCAAAAACTCCATTGTTGCTTTAAAACCATTCTTCATCCTTAATGTTATTCTTATTGCAGAAAACAAATTATATGGCAATACGGTATATTTTGCATCATCGCCATGATATAATTTCTTAACACGCTAAACCGTCATAATCTACTCCTTCTTATCTATTTTCGTCGATTTGTAATAACACACATCTAATTCTTGACGAAAACCAATTACATTGTTCAATTTTTATTGGCTTTTCTATATGTTTTCCCTTTCGTTACTCCATTATCTTCAAGTTTTTTATCTGCAACCAATGCTCGAAGTAACATTTTCGTTCTTGTTTCTTTCACTCCCAGCAACTCTGTCAATTCATTAGCCTTATACCATCTTCCGTTTTCCATAAAGGCTAAAATAGCATCGTACTGTTCTTGCGTTTTTTTCGTCACTTTTTTTCCGTCACTTTTTTTCGTCGCTTTTTTTTCATCACTTTTTTTCGTCGCTTTTTTCGCAAAAGAAAGCGTCAAAATTGTTCTGTCAGGATCAAATCTTTCTTCTATTTCTGGTTCAACAAATCCCTCATCATTCCATACATTGAAAATATTGGGAACACCACTGCCAGCTCGTTCACCTATATTAATCAAATTAAACATTTTCATAAGCGATTTATTTCGGGGATCAGATTCTCCGCCCAAACGCATTTGCTTCTTACCTGTTCGCACATAACCTGGATTCGCAAAAGTAATTTTATCTGCCTCTTTTCTAATCACCACACCCCGAACCCCATGATAATCTGCATTAATCAAACAATTTGCCAAAGCCTCGCGTAGTGCTTTATGAACTGGTGTATCATCTACACGTTCTCCTCCAACCATTTTAAATGGCACTTTAACATCCTTGATTATCTTATTATAAACTCTGAAATAAAAGTCACAAACATTGCCAGACCATTCGCCCGAGCTAGATTGTAGCCTATCAGTCCACCGAATTGCGGAATCCATTTCTTCTCTATAATCTTAAAAATACTCAGGAAAATGCCGAACAATATCATACTCATTTCCAAACATAAGCATTCCTGCCGCTGTCGGATGTAACTGTCCATCTTCTTCTGAAACAGCCGCAGCTCCGATACTTCTTAAATACTCAGGATCACCCAATCGTTCAAAAGGATGGCCTTCTTTCAAAGTTCTATGACTGTTACGATATCCATGAATCGTATCATAATTCAAATCCTCAATAGAAACCTTATCCAAAATCTCCATATCCATCGTTCTTTCCGTCTGATCTCGGAGCATAGCTTTTACCTGTAATCTGGTGCAATGATAATCCCCTTCATAGTTTCTCCGAAACGTTCCATTAAAAATATCATTATTAATATAAATTGGCTTTTGCTCCCTCTTTGCCATAGGAACATATATTACCATAATAATATCGTCATTTGGACCATATAAATATGTTTCCACATCATCATCCGTTAGGAGATTCAAGTTGACTTTTTTCGGATTATTAATTGTATCCCAAAAATCTTTTCGCAATTTTGCTTCATTTTTTAGTCCTGTTGTTCGCCAACTTCCATCTTTTTCCTCTTTTACCCCTAAGATAATTACCCCACCATAGCAATTCGCAAACGAAGAATACGTATCCCACAAGGAATTTGGCAGACCACCATTAGCTTTCTTCACTTCTCTTCTATTGTCTTCTCTATATTCATCAAATTTAGCAAGACTAAATTCTTGTCTCATAACAATTCAGGTCTCCCTTCAATATTTTAACTTCTTATTTATCAGTTTACCCCGTATCCATCAAGAACACAAGTAAACTTGCACTCCAAAATCTTTTATTTTTCCACCTGCTTGTCCTCTTCCAAACTTCTTCCAGCCACCTCCTGCATAACTCGTTCAACTTTCTTCGCATTCACCTCAATAAATACTTTTAATATGTAATCGGCGGTCACTTCCGCAGTATTCGGATTATGAAAACGATAATTCAGTTTTTGTTTCTTCATAGCGGTGCTCCCACCTCCCTTTTCTCTTTGTCCATTACTATGAAAATACCTATTAAAATAGACCTTAACTATCATCTATTCGTAATTGCTCTGACATTGGCGGCTGGCAAAGGTATCTATAAAGACTGCCAATGCCAAAGTAGTTTTTGCCAATGTCATCTTTTATTCTGTGATTAACGCAACTGTTTTTCTTCCCTGGCACCAGTCATAGCTCAAACTGTTTTCCAGCTGCTTTCTTGCATCTCTTCCTGTTCTGGAAGAAATCCCATAGGCTAGTAGTTCTGCCTCTAATTCTTCTAAACACATTACTTTCCGTTTGGTTAATAACTCCAGGATCAATTTCTGTGCCTTTTCCAGTTTCGTTTCCTTTTTCGTTCCTGCTTTCCCCATCAGCAGATCTTCAATGGATATATCGTATTCTCCTAACCATTTTAAGCCT
>SFGN01000150.1 GCA_004556565.1 Lachnospiraceae bacterium
CAAGCGGCATAATTGACTGAACATTGACAATTGAATAGCTGCCAGGTATTGAATTTTCAAGGTGCATAGCTAAAATTTATGTGCGAAGTTTGAGTTATTGAAGTAGAAGTATGCACAGAAGACTGTGAACAGCTTAAAAAAGAAATTTTACGTTATCGGGCAGCATGAGCAGAAGATGACATCATATTATTGGGATATATTAAAAGTTTCCTTGTTTTTATTAGAGAGGGGACTTTTTTGTTTTTTGGAGGAACAGCGTTTCTATATTATTAAATGAAGCAGAAAATTGCAGGAAAGAAGCCTTCTTGTTTTTGTATTTGTGAAAAGAATGCTTGCCAAAGGGCAGAGGCTATTTTATAATAAAAAAATCTTTTAATAATAACAAGAGAAAACTGAAAGGAGAAGTGTTGTGAAAAACGAATTAGTCATAGTTCTTGATTTCGGCGGACAATATAATCAACTTGTTGCCAGACGTGTCAGAGAATGTAATGTTTATTGCGAAATCTATTCTTATAAGACCGATATTGACAAGATTAAGGCAATGAACCCGAAGGGCATCATTCTGACAGGCGGTCCGAACAGTTGTTATGAGGCCGATTCTCCGACTTATACAAAGGAACTGTTTGAACTTGGAGTCCCGGTGCTTGGCCTGTGTTATGGCGCCCAGCTTATGATGCATGTGCTTGGCGGGGAAGTTAAGTCCGCACCGGTCCGGGAATATGGGAAAACAGAAGTTTTGGTTGATAAAAAATCTTCACTTATTTTTGAAAACGTATCTTCGCCGACAATCTGCTGGATGAGTCATTTTGACTATATCTCACAGACTGCACCGGGATTTGAAATCAGTGCACATACTGCGGACTGCCCGGTGGCAGCAGCAGAGGATGAAGCACGGAATCTGTATGCAATCCAGTTCCATCCGGAGGTTCTTCATACCGTGGAAGGAACAAAGATGATTAATAATTTTGTGAAAAATGTCTGCCGGTGTGCCGGAGACTGGAGAATGGATTCCTTCGTGGAAAATTCCATCAGGGCAATCCGTGAAAAGGTTGGGAACGGTAAAGTTTTGTGTGCATTGTCAGGCGGCGTGGATTCTTCTGTGGCGGCGGTCATGCTTTCCAAAGCTATCGGAAACCAGCTTACCTGCGTGTTCGTTGATCACGGTCTTCTTCGGAAAAATGAAGGCGATGAGGTAGAAGCAGTGTTTGGCCCGAAAGGCGCATATGATCTTAATTTCATTCGTGTAAATGCACAGGAGCGTTTCTATGAGAAACTGACCGGCGTATCTGAACCCGAGAATAAACGAAAAATTATAGGAGAGGAATTTATCCGTGTGTTTGAAGAAGAAGCAAAGAAAATCGGCGCGGTAGATTTCCTCGTACAGGGAACCATTTATCCGGACGTTGTAGAAAGCGGTCTCGGCGGAGAATCTGCGGTTATTAAGTCCCACCATAATGTAGGCGGACTTCCGGATTATGTGGATTTTAAGGAAATCATCGAACCGCTCCGCGATCTGTTTAAAGATGAAGTGCGGAAAGCCGGTCTTGAGATGGGATTGCCGGAGAAGCTGGTATTCAGACAGCCATTCCCGGGACCGGGACTCGGAATCCGGATTATCGGAGAGGTGACCGCGGAGAAAGTAAAAATTGTTCAGGATGCAGATGCTATTTACCGTGAAGAAATGGATGCTGCCGGCATGAATAAGACGGTGGGTCAGTATTTTGCAGCACTCACCAATATGCGCAGCGTCGGCGTTATGGGAGATGAGAGAACCTATGACTATGCAGTGGCATTGAGGGCAGTGAATACTATTGATTTCATGACTGCTGAAGCGGCAGAAGTGCCGTATGCGGTGCTTAATAAAGTGATGAGCAGAATCATTAATGAAGTTAAGGGCGTGAACAGGGTAATGTATGACCTGACAAGCAAGCCGCCGGGGACGATTGAAATGGAATAAATCGAGTTGCTTAAAAAAGCCAGTGTTTATGCGGGTTTGAGGCACTTCGAGTAGTCTTTTGATAACAAATTGATAACAGTTGCATAAGAGCCATTATTCTTCTAATCCAGTGGTTTTATGGTTAGAGAATGATTGACAGGCGGTTGTGCAACAAATAAATCCATATTATAAACTAAGCCCTTAGCTGTGGGTATGAAACTCATGGCTAAGGGCTTTTTGTCGTGCTTAGATAAATTTATCGGAAAGAGAGATTAATGATTTGTTTATTTGTTTTAGAGCAGATAACTCATCTTTGATTTGTGGTTCAAGGCTTAAAACTTTATGGAGATAGTTTAAATCTACTTTGTATTGTTCTGTAAAGGTTTGGTCACAAGTAGAGTAACAAATTTCAATATCCAACTCGGTTTCATTGAAGTTTGAAAAATCAAAGACAGTTCCAATATGTTGTTGTGGGGCAAGAAAAATGTTGTTTAGTTTGGAGATGTTAAAATCATCTATGTCAGATTGACCAGCTTTCTTCCAATCCAAATCGGGGGGTGATTTTTAATGACAAAAGTTTTGCAGGGGAATTACCAAAGTTTTTGATAATTAAGTCGTGCGTTATACCAGTTATACTTTTTTGAACATAAAATATGAGATTACCACGATTTTGCTCGAAATATTGTTTTTGCTGCTCATTTAGCTGTTTTTTCATTTCGGATAAATTTTTGTAAGTCAAAATGACCGCAATTATAGATGCTACTAATGCTAAGAAACTGAGCACAATTCCTATGCATTGAAAAAGTGTTGAATGCCATTCAGCAAGTGTCATAATTGTTCTCCTTTTTAGTTGGTGTTTTAGGATTAGTTATCTTTTAAGTGGTTTTTGAATGCTTCAGCAAGTGCGTCACTAAGTTCCTGTGAGGGTACTTTTGCCCACCTCCGTGTGGTATCGAACTTCGGATAGTGGTAACGCCAGTTATCGTAATCTTCCTTGCTGATTTCTTCGGAAGATAACTTGTTCGCCTGTTCTTTCCATGCATAGAGCATTTTCAGTAGTTCGTGAGCGTCTTTCCCTTTGTTCTTGTTGACTTTCAGACAGATTTCTCCGTCTGCTTCGCTGACAGTCAGACCGTATAAATCTTCAAGGGTAAATAAGGTGTGCATCAGCCCGATATAGCTGTCAATATCAGGTACATCGAGGGCATGAGGGGAAACATCAAGTGCCTGTGCCAATGCAGCAGTAAGTTCCGCTTTCGGTTTTCTTGTTCCTGTTTCATATTGTGCTAACCGTACATCGGCACTTCGCTCAGGAAATCCGACAATCGTGCCAAGATATTTTTGTGTCATTCCACGCAGAATGCGGAAAAAATGTATTCTTTCTCCAATAGCCATCATCATCGCTCCTTGTATATGTAGTGTAATCAGTATAGCAGATATGTTTAGGAGAAGTCAAGATAATACAAAACAAAAAAGTTTAATATTTTCCAGAAAACTGCTTGACACAAGCAAATATGCTTAGTATAATGAATTCAAAATTAAACAAATAAGTTTAGATAAGAAGGAGGGCAATCTATGGATAACAAATTTATTCGTGCCGAAGAAGTGGCACAGGAACTAAGCGTATCAAAGCCTTATGCCTATAAGTTAATCCGACAGTTGAATGAGGAACTGAAAGCAAAAGGCTTTATTACGATTACAGGGCGTGTGAATCGCCAGTATTTCTATGAAAGGCTCTACGGAGCAGGAAAGGAGGAAAAATAATGCCGGTATTTAAGAATGAGGACAATGGAACATGGTATGTGATGGCAAGGTATGTGAACTGGAAAGGCGAGCGTAAGCAGAAATGTAAACGTGGTTTTGCTACCAAGAAAGAAGCACAGGAATGGGAGCGGATGTTCCAGTTACAGAATGCGTCTGACCTTGATATGAGCTTTGAAGCCTTTACCGAACTGTATATCCGAGATGTGAAAACACGTCTGAAGGAAAACACATGGCTGACAAAGGAGCATATCATCCGCACGAAGATACTTCCGTATTTCGGGAAGCTAAGGATCAGTGAGATTTCCACGAAGGAGATTATCACATGGCAGAATGAACTGCTTGCTTATCGGGATGAGAAGAAAAAGCCATACTCACAGACCTATCTAAAAACGCTGCACAATCAACTGTCAGCCATATTTAATCATGCCGTACGTTATTATGAGTTACGCTCCAATCCTGCCGCAAAAGTAGGAAATATGGGAAGTGAAGAACACAAGGAAATGTTGTTTTGGACAAAAGAAGAATATAAGAAGTTTTCTTTTGAAATGATGGATAAGCCAGTTTCCTTTTACGCTTTTGAAATGCTTTACTGGTGCGGTATCCGAGAAGGAGAACTGCTTGCTTTGACCGCAGCCGATTTCGATTTTGAGAAAGAAACTGTCAGAATCAATAAATCTTATCAGCGGCTACACGGAGAAGATGTGATTACCACACCGAAAACAAAGAAAAGCAACCGCATTATCAAAATGCCGAAGTTTCTTTGTGAGGAAATGCAGGAATATCTGAGTATGCTTTACGGATTAAAGAAGAAAGACCGTATCTTTACAGTCACAAAAAGTTATCTCCATCACGAGATGGACAGAGGGGCAAATGCCGCAGGGGTAAAACGTATCCGCATTCACGATCTTCGATATCCAAACTTAAATAAAATCCAAACCTTTTGCAGATGATGCAGGAAATGCAATAAATAGGATCTGAAAAGGTTTGGATTTTATTTTTATCCTTTC
>SFGN01000151.1 GCA_004556565.1 Lachnospiraceae bacterium
ATTTCGCGTATCTCACCGATTAGCAGGAAGGCGGCGCGCGCGTGGGCGAGCTTTTCCTCTTCGTCCCCCATGTCGTGGGCGGCGAATCCTTGCGTGATATTGTCATTGATAGCGGCGAGGGTGTTGTTGATCGCGATAGTCTGTAGCATCGTTTTATTTCTCCGTTTTTTCGAATTGTTAAATATCGTTGCCGCGCTTGCGGCTTGTCCTATCACTGAGAACAAGTATACATCGAATTTTGAAAAGAAAAAGGGGGTTTTTCAAAAATTCTCAAAATTTCTCAAAAATCTAGATACATATAATATATTGTCAATCAATCGTCAGAAATTTCGCATATAATCAAACATTCTTATACTATAAGCAAGCCGTTATATGTAACGTATAAAGCCGATAAGTGGTTGTTTTTGCGTTGTATTCCTCAACAAAACTACAACAAGCGTTGTTGAAGTATTATAATCGTTATATATTGCCTAGATTACCTATTTTATGTTAAGATAGATAAGATAGATAAGATATATATATATTATATATATTATTATTATTATATTTATATTATTATTACACTATTCAACAAGTTACACGTACGCGTAAGGATATATACATTATTAGTTCTTGCTTATTGTTTTATTATTACGCGTTTTAATACATAGCTATGTATAAGCGCATATAGGGGTATGTGTAATAAGCGACTGTTGAAAATGTGGAATGAGTGAAAACTTGCGTTTCACTCGGTAAATTACGGGGTCTGAGGCGTGTAAACGTCGATTTTTAGGTGTTGTAATTTGTGGAGCTTTGAGCCTTTATCCTCTATCCCCTCTCTGTCATACGATCAAAAGTGGGGCGGGCGGGGCGCGGTTTCGGGAAATTTCGAGAAATTTTGAGAAATGCGCTTGACGTTTTAGATTTTCGATTTATTATATATTTCATCCTATCCGCAACCGCAAAAAACACACGAAAGGAATAGAAAAGCCTATGGAGCAAAACGAACAAGAAACGAACGAAAAAACGCAACCACATTTAACGCTATTAAAAGGAAGGAACGAAAAACATTTAGAACAGCTGATAAACGACGGAATAAAGGTTGACGCGTTCGTCATGGATCCGCCGTACTGTTCGGGCGGGTCAACGACCGCCGCGCGGTGTAAAGGCATGATTAAATATATTAAGAGCCTAAAACGCCACATCAACCTTGTCGAGTTTGGCGACGAAATGGATCAACTCTCATATGGCGCAAGCTTGTTTAACTTGCTCTTGAAGTTTGAGGAACTATTAAAGCCGCCGGGGTACGTCTTCATTTTTTCGGACTGGCGACAAATCGCCGTGAACTCAATAGCTCTTCAAATGTCGTCAATTCGATTTAGAGGGGTTATCCCCTGGAACAAAAAGAATTGCAGACCCAATAAGGGGGTGTTTAAAAATCAATGCGAATTTGTCATTTGGGGCACTCTAGACGGTACAAGCGACCGTTACGCCGACGGCTACATTGAACAGAGCCCGGCACAAATGAAGGATCGCTACCACGCCACCGAGAAGCCGGTCGAGCTGTTGGAGCACCTTCTCCGCATCTTGCCAGACGGCGCGAGGACGGTCTGCGATCCCTTCATGGGCGGCGGGTCAACCGGCGAGGCTTGCGCCCGGTTGGGATTGTCGTTTATCGGCATTGAGAAAAACGAAACATATTTTAACACCTGCAAGGAACGGCTCGAACCGCTCTTTGCGAATTGTCAAGGGGTACTTAATGAAAAAAATAATAATTAGCCTTCTTCTTTTCTCTGCTATCGCCACACACGCGACTTCGGCCCGCGCATGCTGTTTTTTCAGGTGTTGGCGTGCACGCGCCACGGCTTGCGCTCCATGCGCTCCCGTAGCGCCTCAACCAAAGGCCGGGCCAAAATGGGAGGAACACCTCCAAAGGTCGAAGGAATACTTACCCGCGCCACCGCCTGTTGACGTGTGCCCGCTCTCCCCGCTTGAGAGTTGCGCGGAAACATTCAAAAAAGACGTTATCGGCTACGTGTCAGAGCTTAACACTTTGCGCCGTCGCTACGGCTTGCGCCCGGTTCAAATCGATATTGTCTTAACGGAAGGCGCCGAAGCCCACAGTCAACATCAAGCCGCCCGTGGTCAAATCTACCACGCGCCAAACTGTGGCGCGGAAGTTGTCGCGCAAAATTGGAGCAATGGCATTTCTGAGGCTCTCCGTCAATGGATAAGCAGCCCGCCGCATCGTTCCTTGATCCTATCCGCTCAATTTACGCGCGTTGGCGTCGGCGTCTGCAAGACTGAGATTGGCGCGAACTACTGCACGATTCGACTAAGATAATTTTACAAAATTTTTCAGAAAAGGGGTTGACAAAATGAAACAAGATGTTTTGAACATTCACCAATTTAGACGACTTTTTCCGGTTGTTGTTCGACCACCCAAAAAAACTATTATAAGTTGGATTGAAAAAGGAACGAAAGAGGGGAAGAAAGCCCCCGCCTTCACGGTTGACGGCCAGTATTTCATCGAGGCAGAAAAAGCGCGGGGGTTTGTAAAAACGCTAGGATTCGAGCCGGTCGAGACCGTCGAGAAATAGCACGTATTGCGATATAAAAAATAAGAGGGTCGCGCCCAATGGACGCGGCCCCCTTCTATCAAAAAGACATACCCAATCAGAGAATCAATCCGCGTGTTATTATAACGGATTTTCTTTGGCTGTCAAGTAGGAAAATAAAATATTTTTCTAAGATTTTGGGTATTTACAATATTGCGCAATGCGATATAATGAACAGATTTGAAATAAAAAAAGGTCGTCCTCAAAAGAGAACGGCCTTTTATCGACCATCTGTAAGACGTGACAAACAATCCAGGTAAAACAAACCGCATACATTATACAAGTTTTCCCCGCCTTGTCAAGAGGGAAAATAAAAAATATTTTTTGAGAAATACCTATTGACAAAACGAAGAAAAGAAATATAATTAAATTATTTTGGGAACAACGAAAAAGGCCACCGCCTCAAAAGAGACGGCGACCTTTCACGCTGGAGACAAAAACCGGGACAGCTTTTTTGGAGTTAGCGCGTATAGTATAGCACACTCCGGCGAGGTTGTCAAGGGTAAAAAATAAAAATATTTTTTCGCATTTTGGTATTGACAACAGATTGTATTATATTATAATTATACACATGATGAAATATATTCTCCTTGCTTTAGCAGTTCTATTTGCTCTCCCCGTCGATGCTGGAGAGATTAGACGCGCAAATTCTTTTGAAGACGCATACCGCGCCACGTGTAGAGTTACCGCCGGTAATAGTCGCGGCACCGGTACGTTTAACGGTCTAACTGACGACGGCGCGGGAATCGTAACGACTAACGCCCACGTCGTAGGTAATACGTCTAACGTCTTGCTTGACTTTTGGACGAATGGGAAACAAGAGACCGTGCGCGGGGTTGTCGTCGCGCGATTCTTCGATGCGCGCCGCCCTTCTGATTTCGCTATCGTCAAAGTGTCGCGGGACGATATCGCTAGAATTTCCCCGCCTTTTGTAGCCTTAGGCGGGACGAATAGCGCCCCGGCGCCTAATAGCTACTTTTACAGCGCGGGGGCCCCGAAAGGTCGTTATGTGTCGGCGTGGATAGGTCGGACGCTATCCGACAATATGCAGGGGTCGTTCACGTTTCAACCCGGCCCCGTTCCCGGTCAATCTGGAAGCGCGATTATAAGCCGAATTGACGGCGAGTTATGGCAAACCGGCGTGCTAACGTGGCTATTAGGAAATGAAGGCGCCGACGATAGCAAGGGGGGCGCGATTCCGATATCTGCACTCTACGCCGCCGCGTCTGGTAGGTCGCAGGCCGTCCACTCAGAAGGGCGCATCCCGGAAGGCGCGAAAGAGTGCTCCGACCACTTCGTCGCCCCGGCTGTAATCTGTGTTACAGCGCCAAACTGTCCCCCGTGTGTCCAGGCTAAAAAAGAGGTCACAAGCCTGCTTAAAAATGGGGTGCGCGTCTACCTCTACCAAAACGACACTCCGGCCGGAGTAACCGTTGCGAAAAGGTATTCCGTCCAATATACGCCGACTTTCATTTTAGTCAATGACAAATGGCAAGAGGAGAAGCGTTTTATTGGCGCAGGTCACCGCGACGCCATAGAGTTTGAATATAAAAAGTTGGTGAAAGATTCCGACGAATCTATTAAATTGGCTAATGATTTAAACGGCTTTTACATCGACTTGAACGACAAGCCCGACATTTACGAAGTCGCGGGCCCGTTAGATTTTCTTTCCGAAAGTCAAAAGAAATGGGAAGAAAGATTGAAAAAAAATGACGTCAAGCCCCTCGACAAAGAAAAAGACAAAAAAAACGAAGAAAAAACCGGCCTCATTATCGATAAAATACAAAAAGACGTTGACGCTCTCAACGTCTCAATAATCGATAAAATCGGCGTAGTCATTGACGCAAAATTAGCGGCGCTAAAAAGAAAATTAGTCGCTCTATTGATTCTATGCGCGACGGCGGGTTGCGGATTGTGGAGTATCCTCTCTAAACTTTCCGCCCTCATCTTGCGAAAAGCGGGGGGCGCTCTCGAAAATGGGGCCCGCGCGATTCTGTCAAGGGGTGAAAATGGGGAAAAATGAAAAAAAGGTACTTTCTGAAAAAATCAAAAAAGAGAG
>SFGN01000152.1 GCA_004556565.1 Lachnospiraceae bacterium
GCTGACTCAGGTTACCTGACCAGACGTCTGGTAGACGTATCACAGGATTTGATTATCCGTGAAGTGGACTGCTGCGAGGGCAGGGATATCCCATACATGGAAATCAAGGCTTTCATGGATGGAAATGAAGTAATCGAGGACCTGGAAGAGAGAATCACAGGGCGCTATATCGCTGAGACCATCACTGACCCGGATACGGGAGAGGTTGTGGTCAAGGCTAACCATATGTGTACACCGAAGCGCGCCGCGGCTGTCATGAAGGTGCTGAATAAGACAGGACGGGGGTCTGTAAAGATTCGTACCGTCCTCAGCTGTAAGTCCCATATCGGTGTGTGCGCCAAGTGTTACGGCGCCAACATGGCAACGGGCCAGCCTGTACAGGTGGGCGAGGCTGTCGGCATCATCGCGGCACAGTCCATCGGTGAACCTGGTACACAGCTTACCATGCGTACGTTCCATACGGGCGGCGTGGCCGGAGGCGATATCACACAAGGTCTTCCCCGTGTGGAGGAGCTTTTCGAGGCCCGTAAGCCAAAGGGCCTTGCCATCATCACCGAGTTCGGCGGCGTGGTGCAGATTAAGGATACAAAGAAAAAGCGTGAGATTACGGTAACCGACAATGAGACCGGCAACGCCAAGACCTATCTGATTCCTTACGGATCCAGAATCAAGGTAATGGACGGCCAGGTGCTGGAAGCCGGCGACGAGCTGACAGAAGGCAGCATTAACCCCCATGATATCCTGAAAATCAAGGGTGTCCGTGCGGTGCAGGATTACATGCTCCAGGAAGTACAGCGTGTATACCGTCTCCAGGGCGTGGAAATCAACGATAAGCATATTGAGATGATTGTTCACCAGATGCTTAAGAAAATCAAGATTGAGGAGAGCGGCGACAGCGATGTGCTGCCGGGCGTATCCATGGATGTTCTGGATTACAACGAGATGAACGAGGCCCTGATTGCCGACGGCAAGAAGCCGGCAGAAGGCAGACAGGTCATGCTGGGTATCACCAAGGCATCCCTGGCAACGGATTCCTTCTTGTCAGCAGCATCCTTCCAGGAGACCACCAAGGTTCTGACCGAGGCAGCCATCAACGGCAAGGTTGACCACCTGATTGGCCTGAAGGAGAACGTAATCATCGGTAAACCGATTCCGGCAGGTACCGGCATGAAGCGATACCGCAAGGTGAAGCTGGACACAGACGATTTGATTTCAGATGAGATCATGCTGTCTGATGACGATGAACTGATACTTTCTTCCGAGGATGAGAGCGGCAGCGGACTCACAGAGGACAATGTTGCCGAGGAAGTTCTGGGAATGGACGATATGGCGGATGTGGATGAGGAAGACGATGCCATAGAGGAAGAAGAATAGATAGAAGTCTTATACCAAAAATGCTCTGGGAAGAAACGAAATGTGTTTCTTTCCAGAGCATTTTTTAGTGGGGGATAAAGAGCGGGATTTAGAAGAAATGGAAGCATAGAATTATTTCCACGGCATTTCCTTTTTGTACACATAGTAGATTCGCAGAAGCTGGCTCCTCTTGGTGACATTTACCTTTTGGAAAATGTTATGTATATGGGTCTTTACCGTGCCGATGGAGATGTACAGCGCGTCGCTGATTTCCTGGTTATTCTTATCCGTGAGAAGAATCTTCAGGATGTCCTGTTCCCGGGAGGTCAGCTGATAGTGATTGGCAAAGTGGAGGAAGGCCGTGTCGGCATCTTCCTGGTCCGGAGGAATCTGGACAGAAGGAGGCGGCGTTTCCTGGAAAATGGTTCCGGCATCCCCTACATCCAGACGCGGCAGCCTAAGCTGCCTTGTCAGGTATTTGATGGCGTATATGGAGTATATGATACTCATGATATCCTCGGATAAACTGCGGTTGTTGATTTTGACCATGGGATTGGAGTAAACATCAAAGGAAAAGATTACTATGGTGTCTTCGATGAGAATCAGCACGGAAAATATCACGGTTACTCCCAGCAGGGTTTTATAGGAGACCATTTCCCTGTCAAGGCTCTCCGGGTATTGGCTCAGATATAAAAGCCCTGAGGTCCCAAGGTAAAATGTAAAAATCTGGGCAGGAAGATAGTAAAGCCAGACCTTCAGTGCTCCGCCTCCTGCCATGGGAGCGAACAGCAGGGCCAGGCCCAGGAGAATCAGGGCAGCGCTGTCCCGGACAGTCTGCCTACCGGGAAGGATCAGTCTCTGTATGGTAACCAGACAGTAGCTGGATACGAGATAAATCAATGTTTTAAAGGCGGGTACGGTCATGAACTGAAGATCGTAAAGGGTGGAGAAATCCTCCAGGAATTCAGTCATATAGATAATCACATTATCAAATATGTAAGAGAGAAATAGGGCGGCTGTCACTGCGAACAGCGGTCTTTTTTTGTGGCTGTAATTTAAGATGGAAGATGTGACAACGACTGTGTAAAGGACAATCAGAAAAATATTATAGATGAAAATCAGTATATCCATAGATTACCTCCTGCTGGTATACCATTTTTGACAGTGGCTGATGCGCTGTCATTTATGCTGTGACACACTAGAGTATACCAAAAATCTAAAATATATCAAACGTTTTATTTGGAAAAATATTGAAAAAATTGTGCATATTTCATAAAAGGTTTAGGGGGGTTTAGATAGATTGTTATAAAAGATTGAGTAAAATCAAAATTTTGACCGATGAGAATTGGCCATTTTCTCAATCTCTGAATCCATCCCGGGGATGATTTTAAACTCGGTCCCGTGGGGCTATGATGATGTCACAAGGCACCGGACAGCCCTGAAGCATCCGGCAGAGCAAAAACAATATAATATAGGAGGAAACACCATGTCAGTAAAAGATTTCATCGACACAAACGAATTCACCAAGGAGGAACTAATGGACATCATCAATCTTTCATTAAAGATTAAAAGATGCATCAAGGCGGGCTGCTATCCTCAATTATTAAGGAACAAATCCCTGGGAATGATATTCCAGCAGTCATCCACCAGGACAAGGGTATCTTTTGAGACAGCCATGCAGCAGTTAGGCGGACATGCACAGTACCTGGCACCCGGACAGATTCAGCTGGGAGGACATGAGACAATCGAAGATACAAGCGCAGTGCTTTCCCGCCTGGTAGATATCCTCATGGCACGTGTGGACCGCCACAAGAGCGTGGTAGATCTGGCTAAGAACGCTTCAATCCCGGTTATCAATGGAATGTCCGATTATAACCATCCGACCCAGGAAATGGGTGATTTATGTACCATGATTGAGCATTTGCCGGCGGGTAAGAAATTAGAGGACTGCAAGGTGGTATTCGTAGGCGACGCAACCCAGGTATGCGCTTCCTTAATGTTCATCACCACCAAGATGGGAATGAACTTCGTGCACTTCGGACCGGAGGGTTACCAGTTAAATGAAAACCACAGGGCAATCGCAGAGACAAACTGCAAGGTAAGCGGCGGAACCTTCCTGGTTACTGATAATGAAGATGAAGCGCTTAAGGACGCTGACTTTGTATATACCGATGTATGGTACGGCCTGTACGACGCAGAGCTGTCCGAGGAGGAGCGGATGGCTATCTTCTATCCTAAATACCAGGTAACTCCGGCCATGATGGCCAAGGCTGCTCCCCATGTGAAATTCATGCACTGTCTGCCTGCCTCCAGAGGAGAAGAGGTTGTGAATGAAGTGATTGATGCCGGATATTCCGTTGTATTTGACGAGGCTGAGAATCGCCTGACCGCTATGAGGGGACTTCTGGTATATTTCCTGAATCAAGCTGAGAAGAAAGCAGATGAAGAGGAAAAAGCAAAGGCAAAAGCGGATTTGGAAGTATTCTTAAAGAAAGCGCTGTAATTTAGCAAGTAAAGGGGGCAAAACACATGGCTGAAAACACAAGGCCGGAAACACAAGGAAAGAAAAAATTTAAATTAACGGATGCGATACTGTCCGTTATCTGTGTTGTATTCGTGGCAGAAGCAGCGGCGCCTGTGGCTGCAATCGGAAACTCCCAGTATTTCTGGTGGATTTTCCTCATGCTCACCTTCCTGCTGCCCTACGGGCTTATTGCCTCGGAACTGGGAACCACCTATGACGGGGAAGGCGGATTGTATGACTGGGTGAGGAAAGCCTTCGGAGCCAAATGGGGTACCAGGGTCTCCTGGTATTACTGGATTAACTTTCCGCTGTGGATGGCATCCCTGGCAGTGATGTGCCCTGAAATGCTCAGCATTGTCATCGGGCGTCCCATTGGGGTCATTCCCTCATTAATCATTGAACTGGCATTTATCTGGGTGATTGTGGCTATCAGTTTTTTCCAGCACCACTTATTGAACAGGCTGTCTTTTCTCCATTGGGTATTCTTGCCTCCTTTGTCATTGATTAGTTGGCTGTAGGTGCATGGGTTGAATTCTGGGCTTTGTATCCTTGTTCCACTGATCTATTTCTGTCTTTGTGCCAGTACCATATGGTTTTGATGATTGTTGCTTTGTAGTAGAGTCTGAAGTCCGGGAGCCTGATTCCTCCAGCTCCATTTTTCTTTTTCAGTATATCTTTGGCTATTCTGGGTCTTTTGTGCTTCCAAACAAACTTTAAAATATTTTGTTTGAGTTCTGTGAAAAATGTCCTTGGTAATTTGATAGGGATTGCA
>SFGN01000153.1 GCA_004556565.1 Lachnospiraceae bacterium
TATGGAGATCGTAAATGCAGAACTGATTTTCGCATAAGGATATATGACCAAGGGCGGCAGGGAGTACCAACTCTCTGCCGCCTTTTCTTGTATTCGCAGTAATTATGTAAGAATATTCCAAGCACAGCGGAAGCACCGAAGCCCGATGGGGAACAGGAGAATCAGTACACAGCACACAATCCCGAAGCAGCAAACAATAATTGCACATGGGAGTTTAACGCAAAGCCATATTATTGCTGCAAGCAACGCACCCGTGATGTGGTATCCAATCCAAAATAGTAGGGTTAAAATCGCCAAGCAGAGTATTATCATCGCAAAAATCCTTTCTCCGTAATACGAAATATTGAAGTTCTCTTTGATTACAATTCTATTATACACCCTTGCCCCATCCGGAAAAATGACTGCATGTGCAAAATACCGGCTTCTATTTTATTCGTTTCAGAGCAAATACCGTGCTGCATTCAAATACCCAGTTTGAAATTTGCTGATGATAGACTATGTATTGTCCACCGAATACTGCGAGGAGGTTAATGCGTCTCGACCAAACACTGCGCTTTGCAGAGTATGGTCTGCTGCCGGTGGAATTGCAGCAGAGCGAAAACTGCAAACTAAAATCAAAGAATGTGAGGGACAACAATGAAAAGAGCAATATCCTTGCTGCTGGTCATCGTAATGACGACCATAGCGCTTGCCGGATGCGACAGCAAATCTGAAAATCCTGCCGGAAATGCGAATAGCAAGCAGCCCACCGACGAGTCCATTACAATCAAGAACTCGCCTGACAAATACACGTGGTACATTAAAAACTATGTCGGTAAGAATTGTGCTTCGATTGGGTACACCTCTATGGGCGGCGATCGCATGGACCACTACGGAGCAGGCTATATTGAGTTGGTTATGGTCACACCGGATGGAGCATATATTGACATCGAAACGGATGATGATCTGAAGCAATATGTCGTCACCGCTCAGAGCTATGCGCCCAATACGGAGCTGAAATATGTTTTTGACACGGATGAAGCCGGAAACGAATATGAAAACCTTGTCCAGTCACAGAATATTGAAGAAATCGTGCTGTGCGTAAAGAAAGTCGGCAGCAGCGAGGAAACCTCCCTTGGCCTGACAGAAATCACACCATCCCCGGATAAATACACTTGGTACATCCGGGATTATTCCGGCAGAAACCTTGCGAGCTGCGGCTACCTGTCAATGGGCGGCGACCGGATGGATCATTACGGGGCTGGATATATTAAATTTGTGATCGTGTCCGATGATGGCAGCTTTATCGATCCGGAAGATACGGAATTGCTGAAAAATTATGTCATCACCGGCCAAAGCGTTTCGCCGAATACCGAGCTGAAGTATGTCTTCAGCACCGACAGTGAAGGAAATGAGTATGATAACCTTGTCCAGTCTCAAAATATTGAGGAGATCGAGATCACGGTAAAGCCTGTAGGAAACAACTGAATAGTTGAAGGAAGGGAGACGGCCACGATAAGGTACAATAAGTTGCGCAAATTAAAAACGTCATAAAAAAAGAGACACGGTTTGCAGATCTCTGGTAGAATGAAGTTGCGACACACCATTCGAAAGGAGATTGTAAACCATGTCCGAGAAAATTGTACAACTAAACGAGGAAGTAATCAAGGGCCAGCTTAAGGAATTGGTTCGCGGCAGTGTAGAAGAAACGCTGAATGAACTGCTGGAACAGGAGGCAGAGAAGCTGACCCAGGCTGCCCGCTACGAGCGCAATGAGGCCCGCCAGGGCTACCGCAGCGGACACTATGACCGGAACCTTACCACCACCTCCGGAAATGTCACGCTCCATGTACCTCGTCTCAAGGGCGTCTCTTTCGAAACAGCCATCATTGAGCGGTATCGCCGCCGGGAGAGCAGCGTGGAAGAGGCCCTCATCGAAATGTACCTTGCCGGCGTCTCAGTCCGCAGAGTGGAGGATATTACCGAGGCCCTGTGGGGCAGCAAGGTATCTCCGTCAACCATCAGTGAGCTGAATAAGAAAGCCTATGTCCATATTGAGGATTGGCGTAATCGCCCTTTACAGGGTGGCAAATACCCGTATATCTATGTGGACGGTATCTACTTGCGTCGCAACTGGGGCGGAGAGTATGAAAATGTTGCAATTCTGGTGGCAATTGCGGTGAACGAGGACGGATACCGCGAGGTCCTGGGGGCTGCCGAAGGGATGAAAGAGGACAAAGCCAGCTGGGTCAGTTTCTTTCAATGGCTTCGCGGCCGCGGTCTGGACGGTGTAAGACTCATTGTTGGAGATAAGTGTTTTGGCATGCTGGAAGCTGTGGGAGAAGTGTTTCCTGAGGCCAAATATCAGCGCTGCACGGTCCATTTTTACCGCAATGTGTTTTCTGTTGTTCCTCGTTCCAAAGTAAAGCTGGTGGCTAAAATGCTCAAGGCGATCCACGCGCAGGAGAGTAAGAAAGCGTCCCGAGAGAAGGCCAAAGCTGTGGTGGACCAATTGAGAGAAATGAAGCTGAAAGAGGCCGCCAAGAAGGTTGAGGACAGCGTTGAGGAAACGCTGACCTACTGCGAGTTTCCTTATGAGCACTGGACCCGCATTCGTACCAACAACGTGATTGAACGGCTGAACCGGGAGATCCGCCGCCGCACCCGTGTGGTGGGGACCTTCCCGGACGGCAACTCTGCCCTGATGCTGGTCTGTGCCAGGCTGCGCCATGTGGCCGGCACCCAGTGGGGCAACAAGAAGTACATGAACATGAAGCACTTAGAGGCGGCTATGGAAGACGCCTCTATTGCCGGCTGACTTCGTTCAGCCAGAGTCTGCAAACTAATTTGCGCATAACTCTTGACGGTACCACGGCCACAGGTCGTCTCCCTTCCTCTATGCAGTTGCGTTTCAGGACAGGGCATTCTCCAATTCTTCCTCGGAATACCCAAAGGTGTAATCCTCATCCTTGCCATTAGACAGCCAAATCTGTGTAGCGTCGTATACACTTATGGATTCCGAATCGCTTTGATTGTCATTTCTCGCACAATATTCGCAAGTATAAGATTCGCCATCCTAATCGCCCCACGAGTCCAGTGTCCGGTGAAGCCTGCGCCCACATACAGGGCACATTGCTTATCTGCTCATTTCAATTCCTCCTGTAAAATTTTTAGAGCGTGCATACATTTTACGCTGATACTTCCGCTATTTGGTTTTTTGACTGCAGCTCATAAATATTATGGATTCTCTGGCACGGTTATGCTTTCAGAGGCTCCATCACTCGGATCAGCCTCAGCATTAAGGTATACCCATTTGATCGTGTATGTTTTTCCGAAGCTGTTTCCGATGTTGAGCACATAATCTTCTAACAGCTTCTGCGCACGCTGCTGCGCACTTGCCAGTAGCGCAGTATCATTCTCTGCCGCCTCTCGCATTTTTGCCTGTGCATCCTTGAACGCCTCAGTTTGGTGTTCCGCCTCAACGGCGGCAGAATCCTGAGCAACAATAAAGGAATCCTTTGTCAAAGTCTCTTTGTCCACTTTGCACCCAAAGACCTTAGCAGGAGGAATGGTGATTGTTACGATGTCTCCATCGATTTCCATCGTCACCAAAGAAGTGTCAATTCCAATAGTAACGACGCCGGAGTATTCAACCCAAAACTTTCGATCTTTTTTCCACCACAACGCTCCAGAGGCATCTTCTTCAAAATACTTCGCAACATTATGATAATAACATTTCATCGTTGCCAACTCACAAATGGATTTCATTTGTGACGCTTGTGGTGCTATCTCTTTCACACCGTCATCCGGTCTCGAATTGGAACACGCAGCAAGGGCCAAACACATAATCACTACTAGGATAAAAGAAATTGTTTTTTTCATACCGATTGCCCCCTTAGTCTATTTGCAGTTTGTACTCAGAATCCAAGCTATTCACAAATGGGCGAATCAATGCTTCAACGATATTTTTTGCATTTTGTCCAGCAAGTTCATATATTGCGGTTTCACTATTACTCTCGTTAGTTACATCATCTATACATTGTTTATATGCTTCTTCCGACACTGTTTCCGTGTTTGCATTATCATTTATGAATATGTAGTCCATAGACTCAATGTCAACGGTAATATCTGTGATCTTGATTTCCGGCAGTTTTACTGAAATGATTTTCGTCTCATCATCAACAGAAATTTCGACTTGATCAAAATCAATACCGGCTTTAACTGTAGCGTCATACGACACATAATAATCGATCTTTTGAGGATCATCCGGGCTAACAACCTTTGCAACGCCATTATATATGGCCTCAAATGTTGACAGATCGCTTACATTCAGGATTTTTTCAAGTGTTGATGTGGTAATAATTGAAGGCTCAGATTTCTTTGTGCTTTTAGATAGCAAAACTAAAGACGAAACACCGAGGATTAAAATCACAGCCACTATAACGGCTACGACAGCAGTTTTTCTCCTATTGACCTTTTTAGATTCCACTTTCTCCATGTGGTTTCCCTCCATCTATTTATCTTTTGGGGAAGTGCAAAATCATTCCTTAATATTTTTACAACGCAAGGATCTCTTTCTTTTTGGCATCAAACTCATCCTGAGACAGAATGCCCTCATCGACAAGCTGCTTCAATTTACGCAGCGTTTCGAT
>SFGN01000032.1 GCA_004556565.1 Lachnospiraceae bacterium
GCCATAAAAATACTCCTTTTCGATAAGAATTGTCATATCTGAATTCTTACCAAAAAGGAGTCATTTTTTACCAGAAACACAAACTTTTTTACACTACCTCCCAATCTCACGCCTCGCACCTCTAACATACCAGTTATTCTCTTTCCCGCTGGTCTAAATACCAAGCAAATCTCCTTGATTTTCTTCCAATCGTCAGCATCTTCCATAAAATCTTTTAGAAAAATTGATATTTGCTTTTCTTTTCCTACTTCCAGCGGAACTATCTGCTTATACATTTCAATTGAATACCCTTTAATTTCTATCCACATACTGATTTTCTCATCTGCCATTAAAGAATAATCAATCAGCAAACGGTATTCATTAAGAACATATCTTACCCAATCTCTGGTTTCAGACGTCATTCTAATGCTACACCCAACAAACTCATCCATGCACGGATCTACATTCTTCTCAGGTACATCAATTATAAGACATAATCTATTTGCTTCTTTCTCAAGCTGAAGAACAGACTTTTTCAAGTTATTATAATACAGCTCAACATTATCTCTCAATTCTATTTCAAACTGTTCTTTTAAAGCAACATAGTTTCCAATTGGTGTATAAATATCATTTTCGTCCACATGAATCCAGCATGTGTTGGCTGGATACATCTCAATGACTGTACTGATGCTTATTGAAATACTCTGAAACAGTTCCTCCTTATCATGCCACATTTTTACCATCTTATTGCTCATAACCTTCTTGCGGAACTTTTTTAACTTTTTTCGCATTTTATCTGTTATTTCTCTATCACCAGACGGTAAACTATCTGGATCATCATTGACAAAGGCAATCACACGCTTGTGATTTTTGACCGCAAAATCATACTCCATCTCTGTATAACTGAGTCCAGTATCTTCACAAATCGTTCCATATTTTCCTGCAACAATTAACAGATAATAATCTGATTCATAGATAACAGGCTTAATCATCTCAAATTGATTTTCTCCAGTGGCTGAAAATAATTCCATTCCAGCTGGTATCTGTCTAAGCTTCATAATAGTATCAATGGCAACTTGACGCTCATATTTTAAATCATTATATGTAGAGCTCACAAATATCTGATATTTCTTATTCATAATTCTTCACCATAAAATTTATCACTAATTTTGTTCCTTGGATAATCCAGATGCAATCTTCCCTAATGCAATTGATACTTTTTTCTCTGCTTCAGCTTTTTTTCTCTTTTGCTCCCACTGTTCAAGAATCATAAAAATACATTCTTGAATTATCGGAAAATATGAAAGGCAATCTTCTTCACTCAGCTCATGAATCCCTTTGCTAATGATACCATAAATAACACTATTAGAAACAAGTAGATTTGGTAAATAACCTTTAAGCAATTTTATGCGATCAACTACCTTTTTTCCATCATATTCTTCCTGTATAATAGCTTTATCATTAATAGCATTATTCTTTGCCACTTCAATCAAACGCTCCAATACTCTGCGAAGATATACATACGAACCCACTCCAATCCCCTGTGCATAAAGCCCGATAGCCCTTCGTATCTCTTTCATATCCTCTTTCGACAATACTTTTTGATATTGCTTTAATTCAGGGAAAGACAAATCAGCAAATGACGGATACTGACCTATCTTTTTAAATGTTGTATTATCTGCAAGCACAATAAAATCTAAATGATGATTCTCATTCAGAGAACAGACATACTTAAATACAATTAACCTAGCTTCTTCATCTATCTGCCAATTTTTCCATTTCCATTCCTCATCGCCTTCTATCTCTGTCTGCTTACGATAAACAGCTGTGGAACCAAACACCATGTCTTGAAGATTCTTAATCTCTACCGACAAATTATTTTCATGTATTATTCCTCTATCATCATCTCTCCAATAATACATTATCGGATTTGTCGAAAAAATACGCTTTTCTTTGCACTCCGTGCAAAAACAATCTATTTTGACGTTTCCACCTAACAAATCTATAAGTTCACCGATATTTTCCTCTTTAATATCCATGCTATCATACAATCCAGCATTCATCAAAAAATTTGCAAATGTATTCTCCATCTTTCTCAACATCCTTCATAATTAAAATAAAAAAGTTTCTAAGTCCATCTCGTCAACTCGACCTGCAAATATCCAACCTGTCAACTCAACCTATCTATTTCGCAAGCTGTCAACTCAACCCTCCACCATTTTTCCAAGTAGATATGTTTCCTATAACAGTTAAAACTGCATTTTCCGGGCGTGTTGCTCTGTGTCCAAAATCCGCTCCACCCCGGAAATCCCTTGTTTTCAAGCCTTTTTCATACACCTACTTCTCAACTTTTGACATCAAACATACGACCTCAACATGGCTCGTCCACGGGAATAAATCCACCGGCCATGCTTCTTCTGCCCGGTATCCACGTTTCACAAGATATTTCAAATCTCTTGCCAACGTTTCCGGACCACAGGAAATATAAACTATCCTCTTTGGATTCAGTTTTACCACCGATGACAAAAACGCTTCATCGCTCCCGGTGCGGGGCGAGTCCATAAACACAATATCTGCTTTTTTCCCCTGTTCTGCCATACTCAACATGAATTTTCCCGCATCATTCTGGAAGAAACGGATATTATGGATTTCATTTCTTTTTGCATTGGCTTTCGCATCCCGGACGGCATCCGGATTCAGTTCCACTCCGATAACCTCTCCTGCATATCGGCTCATAATAATCCCGATTGTTCCGATTCCGCAGTACGCATCAATGACCCTTTCTTTCCCTGTCAGCCCGGCAAGCTCGATTGCCTTACGGTACAAAACTTCCGTCTGCACCGGATTTACCTGATAAAAAGATTTCGGCGATATGCGGAAAGCTCTGCCACACAGAACATCTTCAATATATCCTTTTCCATAAAGCACGATTTCCCGCTCTCCTAAAATCATACTTGTGTTTTTATCATTGATATTAAGAACAATGGATGTAATCTCCGGATGGAGCTTTAAAAGTGCTTTGACAAAATTATTTTTTGACGGGAAAACCGGACTTGCCGTCACCAGAACGACCAGAACCTGCCCGGTGGCAAATCCCCGGCGTATCAATACATGCCGGAACAGCCCGATTCCGGAATCCTCATTATAAAACTTGATTTTAAAGGATTTCAGCAATCCTCTGATATCACGGATTATGGCATCGGCACAGGCATCCTCAATCATGCAGCTTTCTATCGGGACGATACGATGACTGTTTTTCTCATATGTTCCTGACAGAATTGTTCCGTCATACAGCCTTCCGAATACAGCATGGACTTTATTCCGGTAATTGTACGGATTGTCCATGCCGATTATCGGTCTGACCGGGCAAATATTCTTTAAAAGAGACTCCATATACCGTTGCTTTTTTTCAAGCTGTATTTCATAAGGCAGACCCTGATACGCACAGCCGCCACACTTTTCTGCCGCCGGGCACATCTGACGCTCTGATCCGCCTGCCGGTTTCTTACCTGCCCTCTTTTGTATCACTGTTTTTTTCTGTATCTCTGTTGTTTTCTTTTTTCCGTCCATCGTGTCTTCCTCACAGTCCCTCATAATCAAATTCCGGAATAAAGCTTGCTTCGGCCGTGCTTCCTTCCTGGATAAATGCACATTCCACCCCAAGGCTGATTGCATAATTTATCAATGTTTCGTACTCCCGTTTTGTCACTCTTCGGTTCAGTTCCGGATATTCTTCTATCTTTCTCAGCGGTGTATACTGGTTCATCAGGCTTATATAAACCTTATCCCCATATCTCCCATAAACATAGTCCACGACCGCCTTTGCATTTTTAACATGCCCCGGCAAAAGTAAATGCCTGACGATTACGCCGTTTTTCATCAGCCCGCGCTCATCAAAAGCCGGAGATTCCTGCTGCCGTACCATTTCCTCAAGGGCGGCTTTTGCAATTTCCGGATAGTCTTCCGCACGGGAAAAATCCTTCGCAAGCTTCGGTTCCATGTATTTGAAATCCGTCAGATAAATATCCACGATTCCTTCCAGCAGATCCAACGTTTCTGTTTTTTCGTAACCGCTGCAATTATAAACGACAGGAATTTTAAGCCCTTGTTTTTTCGCCATTTTTACTGCGGAAATGATTTCGGGCGTGTAATGAGTAGGTGTCACCAGATTAATATTTTCTGCTTTCTTCCCCTGAAGCTCCAGAAAAATATCTGCCAGCCGTTCTGTCGATATCATTCTGCCGATATCTGCGCGGGCAATTTTATAATTCTGGCAGTAAATACATCGGAGCGGGCAGCCGCTGAAAAACACGGCACCCGAACCATTTTCCCCGGAAATACAGGGTTCCTCCCACATGTGAAGCGCAGCTCTCGCGCCGAAAATGCCCGATCCGGACACCCCGCAGATACCCGCTTGTCCATTCGCCCGGTCCGCTCCGCACTCCCGGGGACAAAGCCTGCACCGGGACCCGGTATCAGGACTCTTCCCGAACTTTTCCCGGGAATTCGGCATCCTGTCTTCCCCGCCGCGTTCATTGTCACATCTGATGCCGTACGACTGCATATTCATCACCATTTCTATAATAAGGGCAGTTATCCCATGTATTTGTCACAAAACGATACAATTCATCCTCATCCAGATTCATCTGGCATGTGTAATAATCGTATTCCTCATCATATTCATAATTAGCACACATTTCACACTGTGTTTTCATCGTCTTTTCCCTTCTCTCCCGGAAAACATTTTCTTAAAACAAGCATATATGGTACAGGAAATCCATATGTCCTTTTTACCTGCCTGCTGCTCCGATATTTGCAAAAACCAACTGCCTCTGCTGTAAATAAATTTACTGATACACTGCACGTTCCCCGCCGATATATTTGAGCCGTGTACGTGCACAGACCACATGTGCATTTCCGATATTGCCTACTTTTGTACGCACCGGCACTGCCACCGGCTGCAGATGCATGCCGATCAACGTATCTCCGATATCGATGCCCGCCTGAGCTTTCAGCTCTTCCACCGCTGCCGGGCACTCAAAGCCGCGCCATGCAGCGACAGAAAATGAGCCGCCTGCTTTTAACTGCGGCATTACATTTACCATCGGCAGGCGGTACTCCTTTGCCGCTTTTTTCTCCAGAATCAATGCACGGTTCAAATGCTCACAGCACTGTGCCGCCAGATAGATTCCTTTTTCTTTACACCCCTGATACAGCGTTTCAAAGATTGCCTGTCCTATTTCCTCGCTGGACCAGGAACCGATTTTGTGGTTTGCGACCTCGCTTGAGGAACACCCTACGACAAGAATGTCGCCTTCTTCAAGATTCGCAGCCTCCATCAGCTCTGTAAATACAGCCCTTGTCTGTTCCTTGATTTCCTCAATCTGTCCGAATTTTTCCTCCGAAATACCATTCATTCTGAATCTCCTCCTGTTTCTTCTAAATCTATGATTACTCCAGCGCCTCATCCAACAATTTGCATAAAATAACACCCAGTTCCACATAATCTTTTCCGTTTGCATCCATTTGGTTGTATTTTTTCAGTGCTTTATCTATTTTTTTCTCATCATGTCCATTCATAAAAACCTCAAACTCTCCACTGTCATTGATCGTGATGTCCACTCCGCAGTTTAAAACAACTGCGCCTTCTTCGCTGTTGATCCCCCAGCAGCATTGTGCGTCACATTCCTCCGTTCCCAGCTGCCGTGCAATCTCCAGGTACAGCGGCACAATATGATATCCGTTTAATGTTTTTCCGTTCATCCTGTGCATTTTTATGCTCTTCTCACGATGATTTTCAAATGCAAATAAAAGATTGTCATGCTCTAGGACAGCCGGATATTTGACAAAATAATACCTCCACTGTCCGCTGCTTAAGCCGGAAGAATTGTGAACTGCAATTTCTTTTAGTTTTCCCGAAGTCTTCTTTGCTTTTGCCGCTCTGTATTGCCTGATCAACTTACAAAAAATTTCTGAATACTGTCGATTCTTCCTTGTAGTAAGAATCGTATGCCAGTTATCCTTTGAACCGTAATAATACCTGTCCCCCAGCACACTGCCGCCAAGCCGGATTCCGTAATCCCCGATAGACAGCAGTGCCCGCGCAGCGGACGAAGTATTTTGGGGTAAAAAAATATCTGCAAAGCATTCGGCCAAATCCATCTTTTCAGTTGCTTTCACTTTTCCGGTTTCCGCAGTTTTTCCAACTTCTGAGCTTTCTTCGGTTTCTGCTTTTCCGGCTTCTTCCGCTCTTTTTCCGGTTTCCTCCTGTTCTTCTTTGAGCAGTTTCATAATATTATGGATGCAGCCCCGGAAAATATCCATGTCCTCCAGCCGGTGTATTTTTATCTTTTTTTCTGCGTTAGTATTTATAAGCTTTGCTTTCTCGATTTCGTCTTTCAGGTTTTCCTCGCTGACCGCTGATATTCCTGTTAAAGACGGCAGCACCTTGTAAACATCATCAGCTGTCAGCAGCTTGTCCCGGACAAACTGCACGAACGGGACGGCATTACGTCCATATCGGAAGTCAGTCTGGTAATTAAATGATTTCAATGACCGTACACGTATGATCAGGTTGCGGACCACTCTGGCAAAATCAGCAGTTCCTGTATCTTTTCTTCCCTGCTGTTTATAATATGCCAGCCGGCGCATCACAAGATACAGGATCACCTTATTTGGCAGCGAAATATTTTCTCCTTTGATGCATTGTTCCGCCAGATTACACTTTCCGTCAAACAACCTTGTTTTCCCATCCTTATATTCTGTGCAGAAGATTTCTTCCATTGCCGCTTCCATTTCCTGCTTTTGTCCCCACAGATCCAGCATTTCATACAGAAGCTCCACTTTCTCTTCCGAGTCATACGTTTTAATCAGAAGCCGGATTCGGTTTTTCCTGAAAGGAGACACCATATCCACTGCCTCAGCTTTCTCCGTATAAATCATTTCCGTGATAAATGTAAACAGGTTCATAAATGCATCGTCAATTGTATGGTTCTCCGAACGGTATTCCCACAACAGATCCGTCCACTCATTTTCAATGGAATTTTCAAAATGTTTATAATCAAATCCTTTATCTTTCAGATGCTGCATGAATTTCGCCTTGAAGTTTTCAAAATCAGACAATATTTTTCCTCTGGCATTCATTTTGATATATAAATCATCCGTAAGAGAATAATCCTCCATAGACAGAAAACTGAATGTAATCGGTGGATTATTCTTAATATCTCTGGTTAATTTTTCAAAAATATCTTGTTCGTCTATGAATTTTTCATGAAGCGTATCGGTCATCACAAGCATCGCTTTGATTGTCGGATCCTGATTCCACGTCCTGAAATACCAGTTGGAATCCCTGATTACTTCTGACACGGACTTATTTTTTTCCGGTTTCATTTCAAAATTCACAAGTGCACGGCAAAACTCTCTTGAACTTATCCTGGTCGAATAGGTAAATCTCCCCAGAATTTCCGACACTTCATCGGTAAGCCTGCCTTCTTTCACTGCGGCATACCAGTGAAGCAGGAATAATGTGGTTAATCTCTGCTGCCCGTCCAGCGGAAGCAGTTTTTGCTCTTTTACCGTGCCGTAAACGAAATCAAAATCCACATTTCTGTCATTTTTGACTGCCTGATACAGAGTTTCGACAAATTCTTCCCGGATTGTAGTTGTCCTCTCGTCCGTCCTCCCCTGGGCGTAATCCCTCTGCATGATCGGTATTTCAATTTTGTATTGACTGATTAATGTCCAGAATGAATATTTTGTATCTAAATTTCCCATCTTATCACTCCCCGTCCGGCAGATATTTTTTCAGTTCAATCCGGATTCTGTCTAAATAATCCGTTCTGTCCGCTTCGCTCCAGTAATGAATCTGGCTTGGATTTTTACTGTAATATTTCAGGAACACATTTCTCGTGCACAAGGGTATAAACTCTCCGTTTCTGTCTTTTTCAATAATTTTTCTGCGTTTTACATCTCTGAATTTGATACTTTATCCTCTGAATTTGTCATTTTATCCTCCGGTTCTGTAATCTAAAGCTGCACATCTAACAGTTATCATACCACCTGAGCACTATATTGTGTATGCCAATTTACACTATCCACAATCATTTTGATATCTGAATCGGTTTTATAAAAAATCCACTTATTTTAGTTTAAATCAAAACTGCAACAAGTGGATTTCTCTTATATTTTTTTATTTTGTTTTCTCATTCATGGATCTGCTCCGCACGTCTTAATATAGAAACGATCGGCATAATCAAAAGTCCCATGAAGAAATTGCTGACTCCATGTATGAAGTCGAAGGGCAGACCTGATATGATCCATGCAATCATCCCCTTAAAATTCAAACCGTATAAAATTGCCTGCGCCGGGGCATACAGCACGCCGAACAGAAATCCGTGTGCCGCACATACTGCCATGTAGACCGGAACTCTTACCTTCTTCGTCATTTCTTTCGGCAAAATCATCACCATCGCCCAAAGTATCGTCCAGATATACAGGTACGGAATCCACCATGTGGCAAATCCGGCTGTGATTCCGTTCAAAATCACGTACACATAGATCGGATATAAAGCCTTTTTCCTGTAGACGACCGTACACGCGACGATCAGCGGTCCCAGAAGGTGGATGTTGGGAAGCAGCTCCATAAGCATTTTCGAGGAATACATAATTGCCCCGAGCATTCCAAACAGGGCGATTTCTCTCGCGTTCAGCTTCATTATTTTTCTACCCGGAATGTATACGTATCGCCTTCCGTGATATCTGTGGAGTCGACGCCTGTACTTGCATACTCGTCATTTATATAAAATGCCCAGTATGTACCGTCTTTATCATAATCAGCGGTGATTCCGTTGACTTCTTTTACATAGAGTCCGTACTCTCCTTCTTCTCCGGAAATCAGCCCGCATTCCTGCAGTGCGTCTCCAACCGTAGTCTTATCTGTGTGAATCTCGAATGATTCTTCATTCCCATCTTTGTCAGCCACGATAAACATGAACGTTGTATCGCCTTCACCGACAACCTTGCTTTCATCAGAACCCGACGTTTCCTCTGTCTCCTGCAGGCTTTCTTCCTGCCCTGCCGTTTCCTGGTTCGCGGTCTTATCATTACACCCGGTTGTAAAAAGTGCCATAGCCGCAATCAGCACAACACAAAGGATGAATGACAATTTTTGTTTCAATTTTGTCATCTTCATAATCATTGTATTCTCCTTTTATTTTATTCTATTTTCTCTTAAGCCGGCTTCCGCGGCCTTTTATGAGAAATTTGTTCCCCGGATATTCCGGCTCAGTGCTTTGTCAATCGGCCTTCTCGGATAACCGGACAAAACACGCGCTGCGGGTTTTGTTGGTTCGCGTGCGGCGGCAAATGGAAACGCAGTCATTTCCGCCTGCCTTATGCTTTCGCGTTATATCCAATGACCTGTCCCTGATCTGCGGCATCAGGTCAGATTCACAAATTACCATGCACTTCACGGCGACGGGCTCGCGCAGGAATCACACCTGCTTCCCCGGTAAAACGCACATATTGTACCATAATCATCCGCCTCTGGCAATGCAAAGGTTATTTTTTCCCTTCCTTTGGGCAATGCTCCCGGTTCAGTATACGGCAGAGTTCATCACAGGAACACCTGAGACATATCAATGCACGATTCCACTTCGGACGGCAGTGAATCTTTTCTCTGATGCAGTCTTTCCATGTTCTTCTTCTTTTCATGGATGTCCGTAAGAGCCCCTTCCTGCTTTATTTCTTATTTTATTATATGAACCTTAACGGCGGATAGCGATCAATTTATTGATAGGATTACCTTTTTCGGAAAATTTTTCCTCGTACTCGGTCATAATATTTCCATGATTCATAGCTTCATTGTGATGCAGGTCGTAGGTAAACTCTTCCAATACCCATCCGGCTTCCTTCACCTGCTGCAGAGAAAAATTAAACAGACCGGTATTGTCCGTCTTGAATTCCACTTTGCCGCCTGCTGTCAGGACACCTTCGTAGCAAGCCAGAAATTCTTTTGACGTCAGACGCCTTCTTGCATGGCGTGCCTTCGGCCACGGATCGGAAAAATTCAGATATATTCTGGCGACCTCACCGGGGGCAAATACATTCTGCAGCTCATGAGCGTCCATGCAGATGAAGCGGACATTCTTAAGTTCACAGAATTCTTCGGTGTCGAAAAGCTCTGTTGCCCGCAGCAGCACGCTTGAATATCTCTCGATTCCCACAAAATTAATCTCCGGATGTCCTGCCGCCATATTCAGCAGAAACCTTCCCTTTCCCATTCCGATTTCTATATAAACAGGTTTGTTATTTCCAAATTCCTGATTCCAGCACCCTTTTTTCTCTTCCGGCTGCTTGATGACAGCATCATGTGCCTTCAGCGTGCTGTCTGCACGCGGTATATTACGCAATCTCATCTTTTTCAGTCCTCCTGCACGCTCTTTTCCATTTGATATCCTATCACAACTTTAAGAAATATGCAAAATAACTAATCCTGTTTTTCACATTTTCTTATATTGACAAAAAATCGGCAAAATCTTTGTTCCTTCCCCTTCTTCCGTTGCATTTTCCAAAAAAAGGAGTATCATAACAGTTATGAGAGTCAGCATCGCTGACACACGCCTCACATCAGGAGGGCATACGCCATTCCTGATGTTTATCATAAAGGAGGGTTTATATGGATGCTATCGTGAAACAATTAGATGAAATCGAATCTGCCGCCGTTTCAATCGTGAAAAATGCTGAGGCACAGAAAGCCGCACTGGCACAGGAATATCAGCAGAAGAGAATCGATTTCGATGAATCTCTGGAAGCTGAAATCCAAAAAACGATCCGGCAGATCCGCTCAGCCACCGAACAGGAGGCACAGTCTAAAGCCGGCCGGGATGCCCAAAAGAAATCCCCTGCCGCCGAGCTGGAAGAATGTTATGCCGCTAACCACACACGCTGGGCTAAAGAAATTTTTGCAAGAATAACCGAGGTGTAAAAATGGGAAATCTACTGACTTACAGTGGGATTATCACCAAGCTGCGCGCCATGGAATCCAGACTTCTGAAGCCGGAACAGTTTCAGGAGATCGCCCATCTCCAAAGCGTTGCGGAAGTTGTCGCTTACCTGAAGAAAAACTCTTCATATACTTATGTGCTGGATTTGCTGGAAGACAACCACCTGCACCGCGGCGATATTGAGAAGATCCTCATCCGCCAGCTATATTATGATTATTCCAAAATTTACCGGTTCTGCACACTGGAGCAGCGGAAATACCTGGAGCTTTACATCAAGCGTTATGAGATTGATGTCATTGACTACTGTTTCCGGATTGTCATGAATCATTATGCAGAACCTTTTGACCTGCACCACAAAAAAGCATTTTTTGACCGGTATTCCCAGATTTCCATTGAAAAACTGATTACTTCCCGGTCTGTGCAGGATGTGGTCGAAAACCTGAAAGATACAGAATATTACGAGCCTTTGAAACGTCTGGAAGATTTGCCTTCAGCCACACTTTTTGACTATGACCTGGCGCTTGATCAGTATTATTTCAGTAAAATGTGGAAGAACCGGAAGAAAATACTGAATAAGAAGGACCTGGAAATTTACATGAACGACTGCGGTTCAAAGATAGATCTGCTGAACCTGCAGTGGGTATACCGTGCGAAGAAATATTACGATATGACACCCGCCGCTATCTATGCCCTTCTGATTCCGGTTCACTATAAAGTACCTGTCTCTTTAATGAAAGAACTCGTGGAGGCCTCCGGTCCGGAGGAATTTGAAAGTGCTTTCTTCAAAACATCCTACGGCCATCATTATGATTTTAGCCGTAAACTGACGATTGAACAGATGTACTCGGAATGCCTGGAAAAGCTGTATCTGGCTCAGCGGAGGCAATCTCCGTACTCCATGGCATCTGTCAATGCCTATCTCTTTTTAAAGGAGCAGGAGCTTCAAAAACTGACGACCGCCATCGAATGTATCCGCTACGGGCTTTCACCCGGCGACACACTGGCTTACATTGGAGGTAAAATGCAATGATTGAAAAAATGAAATTCATTAACATTTCCGGTCCCCTGAAGGATATTGACCGTGTGACAGACCTCTATCTTTCCCGATACGAGATTCATCTGGAACCGGCAATAACTGCCCTGAAGACCATGGATAATCTCCGGCCCTTCGTTGAGCAGAATCCTTATCTGGAACCGCTGCAAAACGCACAGCGTTTTGTGTCCTGCATTCCGGACGCAGAAAATATCACACCGGCTGTCCCGCCCGGACTTGATGCTATGCTTGATCTCATCAGCACTACCGGTGAGAGATTCCGCGAGCTGACGGAGCAGGAAGAGCAGCTTCGGACACAGATGAATGATCTGATTGAAAAGCGTCAGCTTATCATTCCGTTCCGTCCTCTGGACTGCACGCTCCACGACGTCCTCAATTATCAATTTATCGTCTGCCGATTTGGACGTATTTCCATGGAATCCTATTACAGACTCCAGAAATATCTTCTGTCTGACCTGCATACGGTCTTTCTGGAAGGCGAACGCGATGAGAATTATGTGTACGGAGTATATTTTGCAGCCCGCAGTGAGGTAAAAAAAGTTGATGCTTCCTTCCGCTCTTTCCACTTTGAGCAGATTGCGCTTCCGGATTCCTATGAAGGGACTCCGGCGGAAGCATATCTTGCTTTGAATCAGGAAATTGAACAGATTGAACAAAAGCGAAAAAAATTAAAGAAACAGATTGAAGAACTTCTTCTCGGCAGTGCGCCTCAGCTGATTGCCGCCAGGAACCGCCTGGAATCTCTTTCCCACAATTTTGATATCCGCAGATATGCCGCCAGATCATCCACCGACGGCCAGGATGACTCCTATGTATTGTGTGGTTGGATGGCGGAGAAGGATGTTTCCCGGCTTCTGAAGGAAATAGAAAGAGACCGGTACATCACAATCGTAGTCGAGAATGACCCGGCCTCCCACTTCGGGACACCTCCGACCAAACTGAAAAACCTGCCGCTGTTTAGGCCTTACGAAATGTATGTGAAAATGTACGGGCTTCCGTCTCACGATGAAGTGGACCCGACTGTATTTGTCGCGCTGACCTATTCATTCCTGTTCGGCGCCATGTTCGGAGACGTGGGGCACGGCCTGCTCCTGCTGATTGGCGGAGGGCTTCTGTACAAGTTCAAAAGAATACCTCTGGCGGGCATTATTTCCATGGCCGGATTCTTCTCCACCATATTCGGATTCCTGTTCGGAAGTATTTTCGGATTTGAAGACATCCTGCCGGCAATATGGCTGCGCCCGATCAGTCATATGACAACGCTTCCCTTCATCGGAAAGCTGAACACGGTATTTATTGTGGCTATTGCACTGGGTATGGGCATTATCCTGTTTACTATGATTCTTCATATAATAAATGCCTTACGGAGTAAAAATCTCCAGGAAACCTGGTTTGATGTGAACGGAGTTGCCGGACTTGTATTTTACGGTTCAGTCGTCGCAGTCGTCGTACTGTTCATGACGGGCCGGACGCTTCCCGGGGCAGCTGTCCTGGCAGTGATGTTCGGTGTTCCCCTGCTTTTGGTCCTGTTCAAAGAGCCTTTGACGAAAAAGCTTCAGAAACGAACCGAAAAAATGGAAGAAGGGCCGGTCATGTTCTTTGTTCAGGGATTTTTTGAACTGTTTGAAACCATTTTAAGTTACTTTTCCAATACACTTTCCTTTGTGCGTGTCGGCGCGTTCGCCGTCAGCCATGCCGCCATGATGGAAGTTGTCCTCATGCTGGCAAATGCAGAAAGCGGAAATCCGAACTGGATTGTAGTAATTCTCGGCAACCTGTTCGTATGTGCCATTGAAGGCCTGATCGTCGGTATCCAGGTCCTTCGACTGGAATATTACGAAATGTTCAGCCGCTTCTATAAAGGCACCGGTCGGGCATTTGAACCATTTACACAAGTACCGGCAAAATCAAAAAACCATTAATTTACAAGGAGGATTTTTATCATGACATCAGCAGTAAAACTTATTTTTATCGCAGCATTGATTTTAAGCATTATCATCCCGTTCGGTTACTATCTGCTCGGGGAAAAAAGTAAAAAACGTTATAAAAGAACAATCGCCGCAAATGCATTCTTCTTTTTCGGAGCATTTGCGATTGCGACAATCATGCTGCTCGGCGGTCCGGAAGTAAATGCAGCCGGGGCAGCCGCAGCTTCTGATTCTCTTTCCACAGGCCTTGGCTATATCGCAGCTGCTCTGGTTACCGGTGCATCCTGTATCGGCGGCGGTATTGCCGTTGCAAGTGCGGCAAGCGCGGCACTTGGCGCACTCAGCGAGGATTCAAGCGTGCTTGGTAAGTCCCTCATTTTCGTAGGACTTGCAGAAGGTGTATGTCTGTACGGACTGATCATCTCCTTCATGATTCTGGGTAAATTATAATGAAAATGTATTTAATCAGTGATAATGTCGATACATGTACAGGAATGCGCCTCGCAGGAGTGGACGGTGTGGTCGTTCATGAACGCAATGAACTGCGCAGCGAGCTGGAACAGGTTCTGACCGACCCTTCTGTAGGCATAGTACTCCTGACAGAGAAGCTTGGCCGGGAGTTTCCCGACCTGATTGATCAGTTCCGCCTGGAGCGTAAAATCCCTCTGCTCGTGGAGATTCCTGACCGACACGGGACCGGACGTAAGAAAGACTTTATCACATCCTATGTGACCGAGGCAATCGGACTAAAGCTGTAAGGAGGGACTTCTTTTGACTCAGGAAGAAAAGATCAAACATTTACAAAACGCCGCTATGGAAGATGCCCGTGCGGAAGCAGACTCCTTAATTTCCAACTACCGGGCAGCTCTGGAAACCGTATTCCAGACTCATCAGGAAGAGGCGCGCAGACAGGCAGAAACCCGTATAAAAGCGGAAGCGACCAGTGCACGTCTCCGCAAAAACCAGGCCGTCGCAAAGGCTCAGTTAGAACAGAAACGTGAGCTGGGGAAAATCCAGCAGAAACTCAAAGACCAGATTTTTGAAGAAGTTCTGGCAATGTTAAAGCAATATACAAACACGGCCTCTTATATGAAATTCCTTGAGAGCTGTATTTTCCAGGCTGTACAATTTGCAGCCGGAGAAGCAATCGTCATTTATATCAATGAATCAGATAAAAAACTGATTCCTACGCTTGAAAAGCGCACCGGGGCAAAGCTGACAATAAGCCACGAAGATTTTAAAGGCGGTATCCGCGCTATTATCAGAAGCCGAAACGTCCTTATCGACCATTCGTTTAAGACACAGCTCCGCAACGAATATGACGCATTCTTATTCACAGGAGGTGACAGCATTGCTTAAAACCGGAAAAATCTATGGAATTAACGGACCTGTCATTTATTTGAAAGGAAACACAGGCTTTTCCATGTCTGAAATGGTATACGTGGGTAAGCAGAAGCTGGTCGGTGAGGTCATCGCACTGGATAAAGACCGGACAACCATCCAGGTATATGAAGAAACCTCGGGACTTCGCCCGGGTGAGGAAGTCACTGCATCGAGAAGTGCCGTGTCCGTAACACTTGCTCCCGGTATCCTGAATAATATTTTTGACGGCATTGAACGCCCGCTGGAGCGTATCGCAGAAACCGGCGGAGCCTATATCACAAGAGGTGTCAGCGTAGATTCGCTGGACCGCACAAAGAAATGGTCGGCGCACATAACTGTGTCTGAGGGCGATTACCTGCACGGAGGCGATATCATTGCAGAAGTGCCTGAGACCCGTGCCATCCTTCATAAATGTATGGTGCCGCCGCAGATTGAAGGAACCGTTGTGTCCGTCGTGCCCGACGGAGAATATACCATCGACGAGCCGCTTGTGAAGCTGAAGCTCAGAAACGACACCATCAAAGAGCTGACAATGACACAGCACTGGCCGATCCGCACCGCGCGCCCTGTGCACAGCCGGTTCGCAGCTTCTGTTCCGCTTGTTACGGGCCAGCGTGTCATCGACACGATGTTCCCCATTGCCAAGGGCGGCACTGCCGCTGTCCCGGGTGGATTCGGAACAGGAAAAACCATGACACAGCATCAGATCGCAAAATGGTCCGATGCGGACATCATCATTTATATAGGGTGCGGAGAACGTGGAAACGAGATGACACAGGTGCTGGAAGAATTCGGCGAACTGACCGACCCTCGCACCGGCAATCCTCTGATGGACCGTACCACGCTGATCGCCAACACTTCAAATATGCCTGTGGCTGCCCGTGAGGCAAGCATTTACACCGGGCTGACCCTCGCGGAATACTACCGCGATATGGGATATGATGTGGCTATCATGGCGGACTCTACTTCCCGCTGGGCGGAAGCTCTGCGTGAGCTTTCCGGGCGTCTGGAAGAAATGCCTGCCGAGGAAGGCTTCCCTGCTTACCTTGCATCCCGGCTCTCCGGATTTTATGAACGTGCAGGCATGATGCACAACCTGAACGGAAGCGACGGATCGGTGACGATCATCGGAGCCGTATCACCTCAGGGCGGTGATTTCTCAGAGCCGGTGACACAGAACACCAAGCGTTTCGTAAGATGCTTCTGGGGGTTGGACAAGAGCCTTGCATACGCAAGACATTTCCCGGCGATCCACTGGCTTACCAGCTACAGCGAATACCTGAATGACCTGTCGCCATGGCTTCAGGAACATGTTTCTCCGAAATTTGTGGATTACCGCAACCGGCTGATGGGACTTCTTAATACCGAGAGCAGCCTGATGGAGATTGTAAAACTGATCGGAAGTGACGTACTTCCGGATGACCAGAAGCTGGTTCTTGAGATTGCCCGCGTTATCCGTCTCGGATTCCTTCAGCAGAATGCTTTTCACCCGGATGACACCTGTGTCTCACTGGAAAAACAATTTTTGATGATGGACACCATTTTGTACCTCTACAAAAAAGCCCGAGCCCTGGTTGCAATGGGGCATCCGATGTCCGTGCTGAAATCAGAAAACATCTTCGACCGGGTAATCGCTATCAAATACGATGTGCCGAATGACCGCCTTGACCTGTTCGAGCAGTACCATAAAGACATTGATACGTTCTATGACCGGGTTCTTGAGAAAAATGCATAAGGAGGGAATGTAACCATGTCGATTGAATATCTTGGACTGAGCAGCATTAACGGTCCTCTGATTGCGCTGGAAGGCGTTCAGGACGCTTTCTATGACGAAATTGTTGAATTTGTTGTAAACGGCTCTGAGCATAAGCTTGGCCGTATCGTTGAAATTTATGAAGATAAAGCTATGATTCAGGTATTTGAAGGGTCTGAAAATATGTCCCTTGTCAATACCCGGACACGTCTCACCGGACATCCGATGGAAATTGCACTTTCCCCGGACATTCTGGGAAGGACATTTGACGGAATCGGCCGCCCCATCGACGGCCTGGGTCCCATCAGTTCCGCTTTGAAGCGTGATGTGAACGGGCTTCCGCTGAATCCGGTAGAACGGGAATATCCGCGGAACTATATCCGCACCGGCATTTCCGCCATCGACGGGCTGACGACTCTGATCCGCGGCCAGAAGCTGCCGATTTTTTCAGGAAACGGACTTCCCCATGATCAGCTTGCAGCTCAGATCGTCCGCCAGGCTTCCCTGGGTGACGATACTGACGAAGAATTTGCAATCGTTTTTGCCGCAATGGGCGTAAAACATGATGTCGCAGATTTCTTCCGCCGTACCTTTGAGGAAAGCGGTGTGTCAGACCATGTAACAATGTTTTTGAACCTGGCTAATGACCCGGTGGTCGAACGTCTGATTACTCCGAAGGTGGCTCTGACTGCCGCCGAATATCTGGCATTTGAGTTAAATATGCACATTCTGGTTATTTTAACAGATATGACCTCCTTCGCGGAAGCCATGAGAGAAGTCTCCTCATCCAGAGGAGAAATCCCAAGCAGGAAAGGATTTCCGGGCTACCTGTACAGTGAGCTTGCCACGCTTTATGAACGTGCAGGCATTGTGAAAGGTGTAAAGGGTTCGGTCACACAGCTTCCGATCCTCACTATGCCGAATGACGATATCACTCACCCCATCCCGGACCTGACCGGTTACATCACGGAAGGTCAGATCGTACTTGACCGGGGACTTCACGGACAGTCGATCTACCCACCGATTAACATTTTGCCGTCCCTTTCACGTCTGATGAAAGACGGTATCGGCGAAGGCTATACAAGGGAAGATCATCAGGATCTTGCCAACCAGCTTTTCTCCGCTTACGCAAAAGTCGGAGAAGCACGCAACCTGGCATCTGTTATCGGCGAAGATGAGCTTTCCCCGCTGGATAAAAAATATCTGGAATTTGGAAAAGCGTTCGAAAACCGTTACATCGGCCAGGGGCTGCTTGAGAACCGTAGCATGGAAGATACCTTGAATCTTGGCTGGGAGCTGCTTGGTATGCTGCCGAGAGAAGAGCTTGACCGTGTAAATACAAAGATACTGGATAAGTATTATAAACCAACTGAAGCCAAATGATAATCCGGAAGGAGGGATTTCATGGATCCGCGAACCTTTCCCACCAAGGGAAATCTTATACTTGCAAAAAATTCCCTTGCCCTTGCAAAGCAGGGATATGAATTGATGGATAAAAAGCGGAACATCCTGATACGGGAACTGATGGACCTGATCGATGAGGCCAAGGATATCCAGGATGAGATTGACTCTACCTTTACTTATGCTTATCAGTGCCTGCAGCGTGCGAATATTGAGCACGGGATCAGCAAGGTGTCACAGCTTTCCTACACGGTCCCGATTGAAGATTCCATTGTTATCCAGACAAGGAGCATCATGGGGACAGAGATCCCCCATGTGAAATATACACCTGCCAACCAGATGCCGACCTATTCCTTTTTCACTACTCAGGAATCCATTGACCGGGCGGTCAAAGCATTCCAGAAAGTAAAAGACCTGACTGTGAAGCTGTCCGCCGTGGAAAATGCGGCATACCGGCTGGCGACAAACATCAAAAAAACGCAGAAGCGTGCCAATGCCCTGCAGAATATCACGATTCCTATGTATACGGACCTTGTGAAGAATATCACCAATGCTCTAGAAGAAAAAGACCGTGAAGAATTCACACGTCTCAAAGTCATCAAAAAAATGCAGACCGAATAAAAAGAGTAATCTGCCGACGGCAGTTTTTTCTATATGCCTGCAATGACAAGCCCCTGCAGAGAGACCGGTTGTATGCGCTCTCTTTGCAGGGGAATTTTTTACCCGTTTGCCGATAACTGTACATGCAGAAACTCCTGATAATAATTTGCTGCTGCCGCATTCATACGGCACAGATATTCCGGTCTTCCATCTGTCGTGCCGCATTCATTGTTTACCATAGCGATACAAGGATGGCAGATGCTGAAATTCGGGCAATTGGTACATACAGGAGAATATCTGACGGCATTTGTCTGCTCCACGATTTCTTTCCATGCTTCTGCAAATGTCCTTTTTTCCATCGGCAGGCTTGCAGAAGAATACATACCGCAGTTGCTGATATTTCCCTGCCAGTCCAGCCAGAAAGTACAACGCCCGGCTCTGCAGTGCATCTGTTGCGGCTCTTTCTCTTTTTGTCTCTCCAGCATTTCCTCCGTAACCGGGACAAATCTGCTGAAACGCCGGGCCTGTTTTTTGAACCACAGGAAGTCAGTCTGAAGCCAGTCTGCTTTCACTCTTACAAATCCCGCTTCTTCCGGCGTGAGACGTTCATTTTTCCCCACCATATCAGCATCCCGCCTCACAGGAGGAAACATGTAAGACGCCACCTGGATGGGACTTTCCATTTGTTTTGCGTAACGGATAATGTCCTCAAGTTCATCTACATTCTGTGGTGTGATACTTGTGTTGAACTTAACCGGAACCCCATATAATTTCAGCCATTCTACCGCATGGTGTACCCGGCAGAATGCATCTGCGTCCCCGCACAGCTCCTGATAGCTTTTTTCGCTTCCGCCATAAAGAGTGATATTAATACGAACCGGCTTGTGCCTGCCAAGCCATTTTGCCATCGCTTCATCAATCATCGTCCCATTAGAATTAATCGTAACCTGAAGCCCCATTTCCTGCATTCCTGCCATAATGTCCTGAAAATCCGGCCGCAAAAACGGCTCGCCCCCTGTCAGCAGCGGGTTCAGAAGCCCTTCCTCTTTTGCCTGTAAAGCCCATTCAAGCCATTGTCCGGCCGGTATCAGCCCCCCTGCCGCCTGAACGTCGGCCGCACTTTTCCGCACATAACACATTTTACACCGCAGATTGCACAGCGGAAGCAGTTCAAACGCACCTGACAGCGGCACTCTCATAGAAGCCGATCTGCTCCATAAACGGTCAGTAATTTTCACCATTTTCAATCACCCCTCTTCTCTGTAATTCTTCTTCCAGTATCTTTACCGCACTCTCATCACATGTACAGGAGAAAAGAAACACCGGAATATCAGCAAATATTTGTAACAGAAGCTCCACTGCTTTTGTCCGTGCTTCCGGATTCCAACAATCCAGTACCATCTGCGGCATAAGGCCGGCCAATGCCTTTGCGGCCGTAAGTTTTATTATTTGATTTTCTGCGCCCTGTTTCAGAAGGACAATACACCCCAAAGTGTGTACTTTGCCGCTTCTTACCGGCTCGCTGCCGTCAGCCGGATATCCATAAGTACGCCAGGCCCCCTCTGTCTTGTGCACCAGCGTCCTGTCACTGCAGATAATTTCTGCGTTTCGATATTTTTCCCAAAGCTTTGCCTGTGTCGTTTTCCCCGTACCGGACGGAGCTGAAAATAAAATTCCTTTACCGTCAACTGCGATTTGTGCAGCATGAAAAAACAAGATATTTTTAGCGAGAAAAATCTCCCTCATAGGCAGCATCCTGAATATCGTCCCCGCTTGACGGAACGGTCGGCGCAATACGCCCTCATTAATTGTACATACAATCCTTGTGCATTCACATGTGTAAACAGAGCAGGCAATTGTGCCCGCCCTGCCGCCGCGCGTGACACAATATCGCTGCCCGTTTTGTCTGTAATATCTGCAGATCAAATCTTCTCCCAACGGTTCCGTCTCCGGCAGCCGTACATTCTCCCAGTCCCTTTTGACCAAAATTGTTATTTCTTCTGCCTCATCTTCATCGTGAACAAGAAACGGAAGCAGCTCAGCATGTATCTCCATATCCCGATCTGACAGAAATAATAACACGACGCCTCCCAGTTTAATTTTCAGTCTCATATATCTCCTTTTTATGTGCCTCATTACGCAAGACGCCTCTCCGGGCTTCTGCCCGGTCTCATTGCGATGAAACGAACATTCCCCCGCTTCAGGTGCTCAAGGTCCGAAACGGAGGAATGCCGGTTATGTGTTCAAAATATTAGAAAAGGTCTGATTTATTCTTTGAAGCCCTATGGGACTTCTCTGTACGTTTATGATGTCCAGTACCCATAATCGCTTCCCGTAGTGTAACAATCACAATTAGTGTCTTCATAAAATTGGACATTATAAATCGCTTCTCGATTCAAAGAATAGGTTGCTGTACTAAAGGGATCCTTATAATTCTCACATTCTTCATGGTTTCCTATTGCAGGACCATTACTAACTACGATCCCGCAGTTGCTTGCAATATTTGCATCCAGCTCGTAACGTTCTACTTCCAATAAAGGAGCTTCATATCTTTTCTTCATTCCTGTATCCCCCCATTCCATTTACTATTCTCAATTTTCATCACCGGAAACCTCTATATCTTCCTGTTCAACAATTGTAAATTCAACATTTCCCGTAACTTTAATGTTAGTAACGGAAATCAGGTTGCTTGTTGCCAAAACATCGATTGTCGCTGTTTTTACGCCGTCCTCATCAGTTGTAATCGTTGCGAAGCCGGAAATTTCATAGTAACAGTCGGCTGCATTATTAATATTTACAGGATTGCCGTTGATACTTACAGTACCGCTTCCTGTCGGAGCTTTTATTCCCAGATAAAGCTTGTTGCTGTTGGCGTCCCATTCACGCAGTGAAAATCTGATTGACTGACCGTTGTTCAAATAAACTTCTTCCTTTGGTCCGTTACTCTTATATTCTTCGGCACTTTTAATTTCCCCATTCGTATCTGTAAACACAACAAAATTAGTTCCGTCCCAGCTCAGTGTTCCGTCCTCTGTCTCAATACATGATTCTTTCAGTATTTTCTGGCGCAGAGTAGCAAATGTCATATGCGCCTCCCCGTCGGCAGCATAGGCAGCAGTTCCGACATTATAGTTCAGATCTGTTGTATCCAGAGGATTTACCACCCGTATACCGTCAAGCCAGAAGCAGCCGCCAAAATTACCATATTTTTTTGCCACTGTAACCGTAACGGTATAGATTCCGTAATTATCCGCCTCCCATGTAAAAACAGGAATATTATATAAAGTCATCTCATCATCATTCGTTCTATACCTGGTGTCACGGAACGCTGAATATACCTGATTGCCGTCAGCATCTTTTATGATGATCCTCATATAGCCGCTGTTATTTGCCGTTCTTGCAAAGAAGCTCGTGCCCCATCCCGTGAATGTATAGCTGAAGGATGCACTTGAATATTGTGTATTCACAAACATACTTGTTCCGTTGCTGTCCTGCCCGTCATTTTTATAGGCAATGTCTGAACCATACGGACTGTCATCTGCAGTTCCGACAACTCCCGGCTCCTGCGGATCTGTCTGAGCTGTGCCCTGAAGCGTCCAGCCGTCAGAATAAGTCACAAGCCCCTCCATATTTTCTTCATAATACATGGTAGTGGCAGGAATGATATAAACATTTCCCGTTGCTTCCACAGTTTCTCCCATAGTACCTGTGACACAGGCAGTATAAGTGAGGACCTCAATTTCCGTAAGCTGCTTATTCAACTTATAAGTAATCTTCCCTGACGCATCAAACACTGTTGCCCCATACCGTGCACCTTCAACTTCTGTCAGAGCGACAGAACCACCTTTCCAGATATCGTTGCTCAGGACATTAATCTCAACCGGCAGACCATAATCAATAACGATTTTGTCATCTGACGGCATAATTCCCGGATTCGGAATATCCGCATTCAGATAATTCTCACAGACAAACTGAATAGAATCGCCCGCCTCATCGCCATCCATAACCTGGACTTCCGCACTTTGGATATTCTGTGTGCCTTCACTTACAGTAATTTCTGTTTTCGGAATCTGCGATGCCTTTGAACAAGGAACAGCATCCACAACATATCCATCGGCTGCCTCCCCACTGTAAGTGTACTCTGTTCTCGTAAATCCGGCCTTCGGATCTTCAACCACCTGATAGGAGTTATTGTTGATAATTCCGACAAACCGCGCCATCTGACCCGCCCTCAATGTGAAATGCCCGTTAGAATCCGTGGACGGAGTGGCTATTGTCTGCCCGTTGGCATTTATAAGATTATAATTCATATCCGCTACCGGATCTCCGTCTTTTAAAAGCGTAAATCCAAAATCTACATTATCCACCTGTGCCTGTTCGGCAGAAGTCAGCGGAGATACCACACCTTCATCTGTTACTGACTTTGATGCCAGTTTCTGAACAGAGACAGAGTCCTCAATATAAAGATTGAATCTGATTTTACAGTTTGATGCCCCCGCACCACGTTCCAGATAGAAAATCGTAAGTTCGTGACTGTCTGCTGCTGCAAATGTTTCTCTCGTCTTGTTCAGCACCCCTGTTGTGCCTTTAACTTCATCGTTAAAAATCGTCCCGCTCATGAAAGCATTGATCATGTCTCCGCAAGCTGTTCCATTCGGTTTTGTTATCTTCCATGTATTATTCGCAAAATCCAGTTCACCATTTATTGAATTACGGATTCCTCCCAGATCCAGCACCAGCTGTCCGTCAATAAATACCCATACATCGTCATCACCTGAAAACTCAAATTTGATCGGTTGGGATTCATTATTATTAGGGTCTACTCTTCCGTTAGTGCTCATTGTAAACGGTATTGTCGCACTCATACCGAAGAAATAATCTGCTGTTGTGGGTGTCACAGTGGCAGAAGCGTTAAACGGATACCAGCCATATGTCCTCCCGTCTGCCACATTCAGTCCATCATTATTCTGTGGGGTTTCTGAATAATAAAGGTTTGTGTTGCTTTCGGGTGTCCCGGACGTCCCTTGTTCTGCATCTGTATAATAATATGCACCGAAACTGTCCGCATCAAAGGTGTAATAACCATCTTCGTAGCAAAACGGCAGGCCCACGTTCGTGTAAATATCCTTTACCGAAGCGTCCGAATTAAATATGCCGCCGTCCGGATATCTAAACACCAGATTTTTTCCCGCATCCAGCTGCGGCTCTGCCAGACCGCTGTAGGTCCGGTATCCGTCACTGCCATTCAGATTTCCGGTCCATTTATTCCAGTCTGCATATTCTAACGCCTGTGTTTGAACAGATGTCAGCTTCTCATTGCCGGAATCATCCACTTTATAAAGCTGAAATGCATTTCCCGAATCATTATTCTCACCATAGCCGCCGAATATTTGTACATCCGGGCCGCCCCACTGGCATAAATAATAGCTGCCGCATCTCAGCTGCACACAATAAGCATTTGATATATCTCCAATTTGCCCCCCGCCATAAGGGAGAATAGAAACTTCTTTCTTTTCTGCAACAGTACTTTCCCCTTCTGGTCCTTCACCAATACTCATATATCTGCTGGCACACTGCAGGCTATAACTACCATTTGCATTTGCGCTCAGCGTCCATCTTGTGGCATTGTCTTTATGTTCGGTACTGGTAATTCCGTTCTCACTGCCCACCAACCACTGGTCTGTCCCAATGCTCACAGATCCGCGGGCATTTTTAATAATATAAGTTCCTTCTTCTATTGTTCCGATAAAGTAACTTTCTGATCCTGTTGTACTCGCGCCCTTGCCGTCTCCGCCAAAATAAATACCATTCCACTGCGTCAAAGAGTCAATACCACCCTCGCCCGAGACAGCATCATCTATTTCCGTCTTATGTGTAGCTCCGTTAATCGTATCCGGGTCATAATTGTACAGCGTGACCGGGAAATATTTCAGAATTGTCGCCGCATCCGTCCCGGTATCTGCTGCCGTGGTTATTGCGGATTCATCAGATGTGCCGCCCTTTGATACCGAATAAGTGGCCGCCCTGAGCATATCGCTGTTTTCCACAGCCCCCTCACCTTCCATGAGTGTTAACGTCAGACTTTCATCCTGCATCTGTTCCCCGGATTCTTCCGTGCCCTCTGCCTTTTCTGACGTACTTGTTTCTTCTGATTTTCCCGAAGCATCTTCTGTCTCATCCGACGCATCCTGAAACCAGTTGCCAAAGATACGTTCCCACAAACTGCTCAGGCTAAAGCTTCTGCCTGAAAAATTGCTGCCGAATCCGGCTGCCGACACCTGCATTACCGGGGTCATGCTCATACAGATCACCAGTACAAGCACCAATAATTGTCTGCCTTTTTTGTGCTTCATAATCTGACCTCCTTCTCTTTTCTTTTTTTCTACTCAATACTATTACATTGCCGTACTTTTCTGAACGACCGTTTTGCGTCTTATTTCAAAAGAGCGTTATTTTGTTGCAGCTGGAACAAAAATTTTTTCACATCTGCCTGCGCAGTCGGAATATCCACTTCATATTCCTCTGTCAATGCAAGTACCAATTTCTCTTCCGTACATTCTTCCTGCAGCATTCTCCACAAGAACAGACCGCTTTCATTAAGCGTCATAATCCCCTGAAATTCCAACGCGGCCGCGCCTACCGGAATAAGAATATATTCACCCGCAATTTCCCGCATCATCATATCCTTGTTAGCTTTCATCAATTCATGTATAATTCGATTAACGTCAGTTAAACGTCTGAATTATAATCCTTTCTCCAAAACCAGATACCGGGGCAGCCTTTCCTTATGCATTGCCGCAGGCAAAGGAATCTCTTCCGTCTGCAAATCTGGTTAAGGTATTATAGTCTTCGTTCTCATTGCCATGCATGTTTTCATTTTCAAAATATTTTTCATTTGTGATGATTAAACCGGAGTTAAAATCCTCATAATAAAGAACAGGTTTATGGTAAACCTTTTTCATTAACAGCCTCACTCCCTTTCCTCAGTCAGGTCAATAATTATTTTATTGATTGCTGCCTGTAAATATAGCCTGAAACAATATAAATTTCTTAAAGTAGGGCACTATAAGAAAGAAAGTGTTTTAAACCTGTCAAATACAGGGATCTGCAGGACCGATATGACCACTATTTTGACTCTGATTTGACTTTAAACGAAAGTTTATTCATCTGCGTACGTTTTTGTTCAAGGGACGGATGGACATAGCGCTGCATTGTAATCGTCACATTAGAATGCCCCATTATCTCACTGAGGGATTTCACATCAAAATCATTTTCCACGCAGCGCGTGGCAAAAGTATGGCGGAGCACATGAAAATTGTAATCTCTGATGCCTGCTTTCTGCAGGAATTTTTTGTACTTCTGCAGACATGCCCGCGGTTCCATATAATGTGTTGTTCCTGTAAGCACATAGACATTATCCTCCCTCCGGTTTTCTCTGTAATAAGGCAATAGTGCGTCCGGCAATGGAATCACGCGGTTAGAACAATTTGTTTTTGGTTTCTCTACCAGCACTTTTGTCCTGTTTTTCGCATAAGGATCCGTATTCTGTATGCGGATCACTGTTTTACTGATACTGACAGTTCCTGCCTTAAAGTCAAAATCCCCCCATTGCAGAGCGCATACCTCTCCAATCCTAAGTCCGGTATACAAAGATAGCATAATCCCGAGATAAAACGGTGATTTTTCCTTAAAAATGGCTTTTTCCAGCTTTTCCTGTTCCTCTCGTGTGAGCACTTTAATCTGCGGAGGCCGTACGGAAGAAACCGAAAGATGGATACCACTCAGATTTGTAAAGCCTATACTATAACCATATGCAAGAATCATTTTTAAAACTGAGCGAATATCCGAAACTGTTTTATCAGATAAACCACCTTTGCCATCCAGTCTCCCTTCTGTCAGTTTTTTCTGCAAAAACTGTTGTAAAAATATTTCGTTCAATGACATTACACTGACATCTGCCAAATCCGGGAGTAAATGTTTTCGTATAGTTTGCGTATATAGAGCATAGGTTGATTCCTTGACTGCATTTTGCCTGGCAGAAAGCCATTCCTTCGCCACCTGACCGAAAGTTATTTTTAACAGTGGCCCTTCATGCATTTTTTCCTCCTGCTGTACACTGTCCTGTTCCTTTTTCCGCTTTTCCTTTGCTTCCTGATAAGATTTCCCGTAAATATAACGATACACTGCTTTTCCGTCTTCGGTGTAGCGCTGAATATAACGCGCTTCCCACCGTCCGTCTTTTCGCTTCCTTATGTTCTCACCATGTCTGCCCATATTAATCATCCTTTCCTTATATCGCTGTTTGATTTCGCATAATCTACCCTGCACGGTTCAATTGACCCCCCGCTCTGACCACGAAAATAGAATTTTTCTTCATTTTTCAGGATTATTTTAGGCTCAATCACAAATTTTGTGGGATTTAGGATTCCGCTCGTAGCTACGGCGGCTCATATCGAATAGTTTCAGAAAGAAATATTCGTCATCAGGATATCC
>SFGN01000033.1 GCA_004556565.1 Lachnospiraceae bacterium
GAATAGGACACCCTTGGTCTTGGCTGTATCCTTCCCACTACTAGGGCGGATTAGGAACTTTCATCCATTAGCGACGTGCGCCGCCAGGCGCACATAAAACCCCCTGACGGAAATATATCCAGTCAGGGGGTTTTATGTATGATTTATAAGAAGTAATTGTGATTATACCTCAAACATCAAATCGCCGTATGACGGCATCGGCCATGCTTCTTTATCAACAATCATTTCAAGCTTATCAACCGGTGCACGCAGTGCCAGCATTGCAGGGAATACATCTGAGTGATAGAAGTTTGCCTGTTCAGCACATCCTTCAATCTGTGCAGCCTTATCGGTAATCTCCGACAGTGCGACGAGTGCTTCTTTTGTCTCTTTCAGTAATGCGCTGACCTCTGTCATCGCTTCTTCCTGTACACTTGTGTCTGCTCCGACTGCTTTCACAGAAATAATCGTATCGGCAAGTGTCTTTGTATATTTAATGATAGCCGGAATGATCTGCTTGCTCGCCATGTCGATCATTGTACGTGCTTCAATATTAATTGCTTTCGCATAAGCCTCGTACTGAATCTCTGAACGTGACTCAAGCTCTGCCTTTGTAAATACTCTAAATCTTTCAAATAATGCCACAGCCTTATCCGTTGTGATTGCCGGAATAGCCTCTACCATAGATTTGATATTCGGAAGACCTCTTCTCTCGGCTTCTGCAACCCATTCTTCGGAGTAGCCGTTTCCGTTGAATACGATTCTCTGATTTTCAGTCATATATTTCTTGATCAGATCATGCACTGCAAGCTCAAAGTTCTCTGCTTTTTCAAGTTCATCACATGCATCTGCAAAGGCTTCAGCCACAATTGTGTTCAGTACGATGTTCGGATTAGCGATAGAATCACGGGAACCAACCATACGGAACTCAAATTTATTTCCGGTAAACGCAAACGGTGACGTTCTGTTTCTGTCCGTTGCATCCTTTGTCAGATCAGGAAGTGTGGAAACACCCGTTCTCAGCTTGCCCTCTTCCAGACTGTGTGTAGCTGTTCCCGTACTGATAAGCTGTTCCATAACATCTTGAAGCTGTTCTCCGAGGAATATGGAAATGATTGCCGGAGGTGCCTCGTTTGCACCAAGTCTGTGGTCATTTCCGGGGTCTGCCGCCGATTCACGAAGCAAATCTGCATGTTTATTCACTGCTTTCAGGATACATGCCAATACAAGTAAGAACTGTGTATTTTCATGCGGGGTCTTGCCCGGGTCAAGCATATTGATTCCGTCATCAGTAATGATGGACCAGTTATTATGCTTACCGGAGCCGTTCACTCCTGCAAACGGTTTTTCATGAAGAAGACATTTCAATCCATGCTGGCATGCCACTCTCTTCAAAGTCTGCATTACAATCTGGTTATGGTCTACTGCGATATTTGCTTCTGCATAAATCGGTGCCAGCTCGTGCTGTGCCGGTGCAACTTCATTGTGCTGTGTCTTGGCTGTCACACCCACTTTCCAAAGTTCAGTGTTGACATCTTTCATAAATGCACCGATTCTCTGACGTATTGTTCCGAAATAGTGGTCATCCAGTTCCTGTCCTTTCGGAGGCATTGCTCCAAAAAGTGTACGCCCGGTATAGATCAGGTCCTTTCTCTGGAGGAACTTCTCCGCATCTACCAGGAAGTATTCCTGTTCCGGTCCGACAGACGGTGTTACTTTCTTTGATGTTGTATTTCCAAATAAACGAAGAAGCCTGAGTGCCTGCACATTAATTGCTTCCATAGACCTCAGAAGCGGTGTCTTCTGATCAAGTGCTTCGCCTGTATAAGAACAGAATGCTGTAGGTATACAAAGAGTCGCTCCGGCTGCATCCTGTCTTACAAATGCCGGTGAAGTACAATCCCATGCTGTATAGCCTCTAGCCTCAAATGTTGCACGCAGCCCTCCTGACGGGAAAGAAGATGCATCCGGTTCACCTTTGATCAATTCCTTACCGGAAAAGCTCATCAGCACTTTACCGCTCGGAAGCGGAGCCGAAATAAAGGAATCATGCTTTTCTGCCGTAACACCTGTCAAAGGCAGAAACCAGTGTGTATAATGAGTCGCACCCTTTTCAATTGCCCATTCTTTCATCTCATGTGCAATCACATCAGCAGTCTCAAGGTCAAGTTCCTTTCCTTCCTCGATAGTTTTTTTAAGGTTTTTGTAGACCTTCTTCGGCAAACGTGCCTGCATTACTGTATCATTGAACACGTTTTCACCAAAAATGTCTGCTACATTCAATAATTCTGTGCTCATAAAATTTCCCTTTCTTCGTTTCAAATATTTGTAGTAATCCTGCTTCGTTACACAGGACACTACCCTGTACTATGTAACGAAAAAAGGGCATCCAAGAATTCTTGGAACGCCCTTGTTCGTATCTACGTGTGTCAGTATACCTCAATCATCCGAAAAAGGCAAGTAAAAATTTGTTTTTTTACTTAAAAAAATTCACCAGACCTTTTTCAAGCTTTTCCTACTGAACCAAACAGTTCCATCTTAGTTTTAACTGTTTCTACGATTGCTTCTGCGCCTGGTTTCAGGAGTTTACGCGGGTCATAGCCCTTGCCCTGAAGGTCTTTTCCGGCTTCAATATACTCACGTGTAGCTGCTGCAAATGCAAGCTGGCACTCTGTATTAACGTTGATCTTAGCAACACCAAGATCGATTGCTTTCTTAATCATATCATCCGGGATACCTGTACCACCGTGAAGTACGAGCGGCATATCTCCTGTAAGCTGCTGGATAGCATCCAGAGTTTCAAAGCTAAGTCCTTCCCAGTTAGCCGGATATTTTCCGTGGATGTTACCAATACCGGCTGCAAGGAAATCGATACCAAGATCTGCGATCATCTTGCATTCGTTCGGATCTGCACATTCGCCTTTTCCGACAACGCCGTCTTCTTCTCCGCCGATAGCACCAACTTCAGCTTCAAGAGACATTCCTTTTTCTCTTACGATTTCAACAAGTTCTTTTGTCTTAGCCACATTCTCTTCGATCGGATAATGTGATCCGTCAAACATGATGGATGAGAATCCTGCTTCAACACACTTCAGGCATCCTTCATAGCTGCCGTGATCAAGATGAAGCGCTACCGGAACAGTGATATTAAGCTCTTCAAGCATTCCGTTAACCATACCAACTACTGTCTTGTAGCCTGCCATATACTTTCCAGCACCTTCAGATACACCAAGAATAACCGGTGATTTGCACTCTTCTGCTGTTAAAAGGATTGCTTTTGTCCACTCAAGGTTATTGATATTGAACTGTCCTACTGCGTAATGTCCTGCTTTTGCTTTCTGAAGCATTTCTTTTGCTGATACTAACATTTTCTTTTCCTCCAATTCTGATTCTGTAGTGAACCTGATTATTATTCCCACAATTTCAGGTAGGAATATGTTTCTAATCTTCATACATTATATCCTATCTGTCCAAAAAACACAATCAGTAATTATGATAATTCTATCTAACTTTCTTGTTACAGTTCACACCCACATAAGCAGTCTTAGCACGAAGTGCGGGACTGAAGTGCGTCAGCGCGACGAGTGAGCATGTGGGTGGTGGTTTGGGTGTGAACAGGAACACTTCATTGACGCTTTGCATGCCTGATTACTCGTATTTTTCGAGGACTTCCAATGCTTTTCTGACATTTTCCCTGCCTGTCTGCCATATTTCGTATTCACTGAATCCGGGGAATCCCATGCTGACTCCATCTTTTCTGTAAATCATTCTGCTGTCTTTTACAATCTTTCCCGACATATGATAAGCTGTGACTCCCGTATACGAAATCAGTTTATCAATCACAGCCGGCGAAATTCCCGCACCTGCAAGAATATTTACTCGCCCGGCACTTTTTTTCTGCAGTTCTTTAAGGACATCTCTGCCCTCCCATGCCGAATTTTTCTGACCGCTTGTCAAAATCGTTCCTATCCCCAGACCCGCAGCCTGCTCCAATGCCTCATACGGATTTCTACACACATCAAATGCTCTGTGCAGCGTAATATCCATGTCACCGGCCAGATCAATCAGCTCTCTCATTTGTTCCAGATTCAGCGAACCGTCAGGAAGAAGGATGCCGATCACAACCGCATCAGCTCCCAGTTCACGGTACATCTGCACATCATCCTTCATCATTGAGAATTCATAATCATCATAACAGAAATCTCCAAATCTTGGGCGTATCAGTACCCTGATCTCCAAATCTGTGTTTTCTTTCACCTGACGAAACAGTGAACGTCCGGGTGATGTTCCGCCGATAATGAAGTTGGAACACAATTCTATTCTCCCTGCTCCTGCTTCCTGTGCTTCCACTGCAGACCTCACACTGTCCGTACACACTTCAAGAATATATTTTTTCATAATCTTCTGCCTCCGTTTAACTAATACCGATTTGTCCTCCGCCGCTCAGGAGCCGAGGACGTCTCTCATCTGATATAATATCCAAAAAAGCCACAGATACTGCGGCTTTTCTGAAAAAGGGATTATGTAATTATTTTATTATTTGCAAAGTTTCTTGAATTCGTCAGCTACGAACTGTACTTTTGTTCCAACGATGACCTGAACTGCTGTCTTGCTCGGTCTGATAACGCCTGCAACACCTGCAGATTTGATCTTCTTCTCGTCAACAGCTGTATAGTCCTTGATTTCAAGACGAAGTCTTGTGATGCAGTTGTCAATGCTCTTAACATTCTCTTTACCGCCGACACCTTCAAGGATGATCTTAGCTACTTCTGTGAAGTCGTTGTTAGCAAGCTGAACCTTTGTCTCATCTTCTTCATCGTCTTCTCTACCAGGTGTCTTCAGGTTCAGTGTTGTGATCATTACTCTGAATACTACATAGTAAATAACTGCGAATACAAGACCGATCGGGATCAACCACAATGGATTCAATGCCATAGGAGCCTTGAAACTCAAAATCCAGTCAATGAAACCAGCACTGAAGTTAAATCCTGCACGTACTGGAAGCAGACCCACGATAATTGCAGAAACACCTGTCAACAATGCATGTACAAGGTAAAGAACCGGTGCAAGGAACATGAAAGAGAATTCGATCGGCTCTGTTACACCATTCAGGAAAGAAGCTGCTGCTGCAGAAGCAAGGAGACCTGCAACTGCTTTCTTCTTTGTATCTTTAGCTGTGTGATACATAGCAAGACAAGCTGCCGGAAGACCGAACATCATAACCGGGAAGAAACCTGCCTGGTAGATACCTGTCTGTCCAAGTGTACCGCCTTCGCCCCAGAACTTACCGATATCGTTGATACCTGCAACGTCGAACCAGAATACTGAGTTCAATGCGTGGTGCAGACCGAACGGAATAAGAAGTCTGTTGAAGAACGCATAAATACCAGCTCCAACTGCGCCCATGTTCATGATAACCTTACCGAATGCAACAAGTGCTCCGTAAATTACCGGCCATACAAAGAACAGGATCAAACTGGAAATAAGTGATGCACCAGCTGTTATGATTGAAACACAACGTTTTCCACTGAAGAATGAAAGTGCATCTGGCAGTCTTGTGTTTTTAAACTTATTGTAGCAAACTGCTGCGATAATACCACAAAGAATACCGATAAACTGTGTCTGAGTTCTGCCGAATGCTGCGTTAACTTCTTCAGCCGGGATGCCTTTCAGCATTGCTACTGTACCAGTTGACAGAAGTGTTGTAGTAATCAGCCATGAAACCATACCAGCAAGTGCTGCTGTACCGTCGTTGTCCTCTGCCATACCAACAGCAACACCGACTACAAAAAGGATAGCCATGTTATCAACAAGGCATCCGCCTGCTTTAAGCAGGAATGCGGAAATGGCACTGTTTGCGCCCCAGCCTGTCGGGTCGATCCAGTATCCGATTCCCTGGAGAATAGCTGCAACCGGAAGACAACTAACCGGAAGCATCAAGGATTTTCCTAATTTCTGTAAATACTTCATTGATTTTCCTCCTTCTCGAAATCCCTTTCGAAATGTAATCCCTTTATTTATTTCAACCGACGCGCCCGCCGGCTAAAATACATGAATTATTTTGTTTCGATGATAACAAGATCATCGCCCGGATTCACACTACCGGTCATTCCTTTTACAGATGCAAATTCATCCGTATTACATACCAGCACAGGTGTAATTGTATCATATCCTGCTGCTTTCACCTTATCAAGATCAACCTCGATCAGAAGATCGCCCTTTTTCACTTTATTGCCGGCCTCTACATGAGCAGTAAAGCCTTCTCCTTCCATCTTGACAGTGTCAAGACCTATATGGATAAGAATCTCTGCGCCAAATTCTGTTGTCAGGCTGATTGCATGAAGTGTACCGAATACCATTGCAATCTCACCGTCAGCCGGTGCATAAATCTTGCCTTCTGATGGGATCACTGCTGCGCCGTCCCCAAGCATTCCTTCGCTGAAGGTAGGGTCATTCACTTCTGACAACGGCACTGCTGTTCCTTTGACAGGTGAACCTAGTACCTGATTCTTATTTTTCTTCTTAAAAAAATCGAACATTTCTGTCTCCTTCCTTTCAATCGGCTTCGGTTCTCGCTCTTGTGAATCCCCCCGAAACGTCCAATTGAATATTGTAAATCAAATATTATCGCCGCAATAAATGCGAAAATAATCCACATAAAAACTATAACAAAATCTCACATGAAAGTCAACGAAACAATTCATTTTCCTGTAATAAAATTTATGAAATTTTTAGTTTCTCCCTTGTAAGACTTCAGACATCCGTTAGTCCTCTTCGTTGTATGAAAAGTAGTCTGCAAACACCATATGATTCATGGCTCCACGTTCATCCATGTATCTGAAACCGCCCATATCATTGCTCTGAGTACCGCTTGCATCCACGTAAATCTTCTGATCGTTCATCTCAATCATACTTAAAACATAACTTTCAGAAGAAAGATTCTTTCTCCCCCATGTTCCAAATACGATATAAGACTCCATGCCTGCCCGGTTGCACAATTCCGTAAGAATTTTTGCATAGCCTACCGCACTTGCTTTGTGTGTTGTCAAAGCTGACAGATTATTATAAATCAAAGCATCTTCAAACAGACCTGTCATCCCGGACTCCTGTGTTGTTTCAGAACCGATATTGATTGCGACAGAAAGATTCTCTTCAAACCACCCCAGGAAATAATCTACTGCGCTCTTTTCTCCTGCATCTTCCGGAAGTCCCTGCATAATTTCATCCAGAATTTTTTCGGTTTCTTCTTTCACCTTCTCAATTTCCTTCACTTTTTCAGGATCATTTTCTGAATATGCCTTTTCAATTTCATCCAGATTCTTGACTGTTCCATCTTCCGCATATTCTCCGAAAGTATCAATTCCTTTTGCACAGGAGATAAACAGGACAGCTTTTGCGATAATCGGATCTTTCACTTTCATGATATCGGCGCCGTCATATTTTACATAGACATTATCCTCTGTCATCGGGATGTCGCATACCCCGTAATAATAATTATACCCTTCATCCTCAAGTGCCGCAGTCACCCTCGTATATTGTTTTCCGGTAAGCGGCTCCGGAAATTCCACAATGCCGCCCTCAAGATTATCAAGACGTTCTTTCAGGTAGTCATATGCTTCTAATTCTTTTTCTTTCAGCTGGCCGGTATAAAACTTGGGTTCTTTCTTTTCCTTATCCCTTGCCAGGTCTTCCAGCTTCGTTTCAATCGTATTGGACACTGCTATTGTCCTCTGCCAGTAACACAGCAGGAAAAATGCCATCAGTACGCCCACGATGATCATGAAAGCTGTCGGATGTTTCTTGATCCATTTTATCATTGCTTTCTCCCATTAACATATACGGCTTTTACATTCAGTTCTTCATCCAGGAGAACCAGATCGGCTGCTTTTCCCGGCGTGATGCTTCCGCAGGTGTCATAGATGCCGATTTCTTTTGCCGGATTCATCGTCGCACATGCGATTGCATCTTCAAGCGGAATTCCCATTTCTTTTACAGCCACTCTGATACATCCCATCAGGTTTGTTGCAGAACCTGCGATTGTACCGTCTGCCAGCGTTGCCAGAGGTCCTTTGACAAATACATCCTGTCCGCCCAGCGTATACTGTCCGTCTGTCAGGCCGGTTGCACGCATGCTGTCACTAATCAGGATCACTCGCTCCGGTCCGAACATTGCAAAAGTTGCGCGGACAACTGCCGGATGAATATGAACTCCGTCACAAATCAGTTCGACATGGCAGTTCTGAGCATCTCTTGCCGCGCCGATCACGCCCGGATCGCGGTGGTTCAGCGGCGGCATTGCATTGTAAAGATGCGTAACATGAGCTGCGCCTCTTTTAAGTGCCTCAGAAGCCGTATCATAATTTGCTACCGTATGGGCAATAGAAACCATAACCTCATCTTTCACTTCATCAATAAACTCCATTGCACCTTCATTTTCCGGTGCAATATCAACCAGCTTGATCAGCCCGCCGGATTCTTCGTTCAGCTTTCTGAACATATCTACGTCACACAGACGGATATGGTCTGCTGCCTGAGCTCCCTTTTTCTTGACACTGATGAACGGTCCTTCCATATTGATGCCGACCAGTTTGGCTCCTTCTTTACCATCATATGCGCCGGCGGTCTTCATAATGTTATGAAGTTCCTCTTCTGCAAGTGTCATGGTAGCCGGACACATGGATGTTACACCGATGGATGCCTCATATTTTGCCATGTTTGCAATAGCCTGTGAACTTGCATCACAAAAATCATCCCCAACACATCCATGGAAATGAATATCGACCAATCCCGGAATGGCATAGCAGCCTTCTCCGTCAACCACTTCCGCATCCGCCGCTGCCTCTGCAAACAGCCCATCTGCTATTGCAATTTCACCGGGTGTGAAACATTTATCCTCTCCAAAAACTTTTACATTTTTAATAATCATAATCCGATCCTTCTTTCTCTTCAAACGTTTCCAGAAATTTCCATTACGCTCTATCGGTTCAAAATCACGGCCTCCGGCCGAAAAACTGCCGCGCAGACCGTGATTCCGTCTTTTTTATCATTATGTGATTAATCAGCTCACACACCTTTGTTTATTATCTCGGGATCTTTGACAATGCAGCTTCATCGGCAACAAGTGTAACATCCCCATGCATCTGAAGAATAGAAGCCGGAACTTCCGGTGTCACTTCTCCGAAAAATGCTTTTGCAACGATGTCTGCTTTATCAGCGCCGCTTACAACAAGGAGAATCTTCTTTGCTTTCATAATTGTTCCGATTCCCATGGTATATGCCTGTTTCGGCACATCATCAGCTGAAGCAAAGAATCTCTTGTTTGCCTCAATCGTGCTCTCTGTCAGATCTACGCAGTGTGTTGTCTTCGGGAATACCGGTGCAGGCTCATTGAACCCAATATGTCCGTTATGCCCCAGACCCAAAAGCTGAAGGTCAACACCGCCCATAGAGTCAATCAATGCTTCATAACGTGCACATTCTTTTTCTGCATCCGGCTCTGTACCATCCGGTACATTTGTTCTTGCCGGGTCGATGTTAACACGGTCAAAAAGATTCTTGTGCATAAAGTAATAATAGCTCTGATCATTCTCACGATCCAGTCCTCTGTATTCATCCAAATTCACACTTGAAACTCCGGAAAAGTCCAGATCACCTTTTTCGTACCACTCAACAAGCTGGTCATATGTGCCGATCGGTGATGATCCTGTTGCCAGTCCCAGTACACAGTTCGGTTTCAGGATAATTTGTGCGGAAATGATATTAGCAGCTTTCCTGCTCATGTCTTTGTAGTCTTTTGCTTCAATAATTCTGATCATCTTTTTTTCCTCCTGATATTCTTGGTTTTGCATCCCAATATTTAATAAACATTATATACCCTCATTTCCACTTCTACAAGTAGAAAATGCTCTCATTTCCAGAAACCCTTTTACACCAATAAATATCAGTTCAATCCGCGTCATTTGCAAAACGCATCGTAATATACACTGTCTTCGGCCCTTTTCCTCCTTCCTTGTTCAATGGACAAAAGACTTTTCCAAACCAGTCTTTTCCTCCCTTAACGCAAAAAAAGACCAAAACCCGTAGATTTTGATCTTGCCTGATTTAACAGTAACAACTCAAATATGACGATTAGATATTAACATATTTAAAAGTTAAAGTCAACATTTTTTGTGCACTTTACACCATTTTCCAGAAACCCGTCGTTACAGTTCGCGCCCCGCCCGCCGGACATTTTTCTCATCGCCATGAAAAAAGTACCAGAAACCTGATATGTGTCCGGTACTTGTACAAATGACTCCGAGGGGAATCGAACCCCTGATTCCAGCGTGAGAGGCTAGCGTCTTGACCGCTTGACCACGGAGCCTTATGAAATTCAGTGCCCGCTTAACTTATGTACCGCAAGCACTGTTTATTCTATCACATACATTCGCAAAATGCAAGCTGTTTTTTCATTTTTCTTCCGCTTCCTTTTTTTCGAGCGCGAACTGCTCTTTAGCATCTTTATTGATCATGATCTGGAGGCTTTTCATTTTATTCTCTATCACGACCTTTTTATGTGTGCCGCCAAATTCGCCGTCGAGTGTCCACGGAATCGCTTCCTCAGATTCAAATGTCACACAGCCGGATTTGAACGAATACATATGCCGTGTATCGATCTGTTTTGCCAGAATGGACGTTATAATCTCATTCACTTCAATCGGATTTTTCGGCGTTTTAATCAATGTAACTTCAAATACACCGTCATCAAAAATCACACCGGGACCTGTAATTCCCTTAAATCCGCCGACAGAACGTGAATTTGTAATCATACCATAGACGAAATCATCTTCGATTTTCTCACCATCATGGGTCACCGCAAGATGATACGACGGGATATTGAAAATTCGTTTTGCACCTTCCAGCAAATATGCCAGATACCCCAGTGTATTTTTCCTGCTCTGACTTGTCTCATAGGACACATCGGTAAACAATCCGAATGCTGCAATATAAACAAAGAAATCATCATTGAATGCCCCTACGTCACATGTAAACGGCACACCTTCCACAGCCGTCCGGGCCGCTTCCAGATTATGTTTTGAGATCTGCAGCCCGGCCGCAAAATCATTCGTCGTACCTGCCGGGATATAACCGATCGGAATTTTCTTTTCCCGTCTGGACATTCCGGTCACTACTTCATCAAGAGTTCCGTCTCCTCCGCTGCATACCAGCAGATCATAATCTTCCGTAAAACTCATGGTTTTTCTGAGGGCATCCTGACACGCCTGTGTCGGATAGATCGTAACTTCATATCCTCCTTTGACAAAAATATCTACAATATCAGACAGGCTGCCCTTCATCGCCCCCATCCCTGCATTGGGATTATAAATAAACAGCATTCTCTTCATAAACACATCTCCTTACTGCCATTTACCTTCCCTGATTTCTTCATTTTGCGCCATTAAAAAACGCTTTGATTCCTTCGGCCGCTTTTGCCTCGTCTTCTCCTTCTGTCAGGACCATGATTTCTGTCCCCTCAATCAGGTTCAGACTCATCATCCCCATAATGCTTTTTGCATTAATCTTCTTTTCGCCGACTTCAATATACACTTTACTTGTATACTGGCTTGCTTCCTGTACCAATAATGCTATCGGCCTTCCGTCCAGGCCGCGTTCCTGTCTTACGACAACCGGTGTTTTTATCATGATAAACCTCCTCGTTCTTGTCTGACCTTTTCTGCCAGCCTGCTGATTTTCCGGAGCCGGTGATTAACCCCGGATTTTCCGACCGGCGGGGATAGCACCTCCCCTAATTCTTTCAAGGATGCATCCGGATTAGAGAGTCGGGCAAGTGCTGTTTCCTCCAATTCCTCCGGCAGCCTGTGAAGCCCGATCGTATCTCTGAGATATGTAATATCATCAATCTGCGCCACCGCCGCTGACACAACCTTTTTTAAATTCGCCGTCTCACAATTCACCTTACGGTTCACTTCATTTCGCACTTCCTTCACGATCCGGACATTCTCCAGTTCGAGAAGGCTTACGTGAGCTTCCATAATATTAAGGATATCTACGATCTGATCTCCTTCTTTTAAGTAAACTACATAAGATTTCTTACGCTGCACCACCTTAGCATCCATAGAAAACCCGCAGATCAGATTTTTAATCTGTTCTGCCATGGTTTCTGCACTGCAGACAATTTCAAAATGGTATGCTTTGGACGGGTCACTCATGGAACCTGCCGCCAGAAATGCGCCTCGCAGGAATGCTCTTCTGCAGCAGGGCTGCTGCACGATCAGCGGATTCACGATGCGGATCTCCTCAAAACCATCCCGATATTCCTCCACAAGCTTGGTTGCCTGAAGAATTCTCAGGGCATCCGAATGTCTCCTGACTATGACAGAACAGGAAACATTTCCCGTCGCCATATTCCTCCGGATTGAGATATCAGCATCTATATTAAATGTTTTTTCGATTAATGTAAAGACTTTTCTTGCAACCGCAAAGTTTTCCGTATGGATTTTTATCCTGTACTCATTTCTGCTGCTGATAACAACAGAACCACACAGCCCCAGCAGAGCCGCCAGTTCCGCGATCCTGCAGTGGCGGTCACAGCCCTGGTCTCTGGAAAGCTCTTCTTTTACATTTCCTGAAAATGACATTCAATCCCTCCTGTCCGTCCGTCCCTCTCACTTCGCCTTGGTTATCGCATCTTTCTGAATATCCCTGTGTTCAAGCCGCACCCCGTAATTATCTTTTTCCTTAATCAGCTCATACAGTGCGTTTGCCAGTGTCACAGAACGGTGCTTCCCTCCCGTACATCCCAACGCAATAACCAGCTGTGTTTTCCCTTCCAGTATATAATTCGGAAGAAGAAATTCCACCATATCCTTCAGTTTTTCCAGGAAAATTCTGGTACGGTCATTGTTCAGGACATACGCCTGCACCTCCATGTCATTTCCTGTCAGTTCTCTCAATGTATCTATATAATATGGGTTGGGCAGAAACCGCACGTCGAAAACAAGGTCTGCATCCTGCGGGATACCATACTTAAAACCAAAAGACATTACTGTAACATACAGATTCTTAAAATCTTTCCCTTCCACAAATATTTTTTCAAGTGCGATTTTCAGCTCCCTGGTAAGCATCTTACTTGTTTCCAGTATATAATCAGCCCGGATTTTTAAGAACGCGATCTGTTCCCGTTCTTTCGCAATCCCCACATCAATCTGCCCGTCTTTTCCAAGCGGGTGCTGACGCCTCGTTTCCTTATAACGCTTCACAAGCACATTATCTCTTGCATCCAGGAACAATATTTCATACCGGATTCCGCAATCATCAATTTCCTTCAGTTTTTCTTCAAGCATCCCCAGGGACTGTCCGCTCCTGATATCGATTCCCACCGCAGCACGATTCACTTCCGCATCAGGCACCGTAAGCATCTCCGCGAACCGGGGCACAAGCGGAATCGGCAGGTTGTCGACACAAAAATACCCCATATCTTCCAGCATCTTCAGAGCTGTTGATTTTCCTGCTCCTGACATGCCGGTCACAATAACAAATCTCATACCGGCTCCTTTCTGCAGTCCCTAAAACTCACCGAGCATCCTTACTTCCGGCTCCAGTCTGACGCCAAACTGCGACTCAACTTTATCTGCGACCTGTTCGATCAGAGAAACGATGTCCGCAGCAGCGGCATTCCCACGGTTAATCACAAAACCACAATGTTTTTCCGACACCTGTGCCCCGCCTACGCGAAATCCCCGAAGTCCTGCATCCTGGATCAGTTTTCCGGCAAAATAACCTTCCGGTCTCTTAAATGTACTTCCCGCACTCGGGAATTCAAGCGGCTGTTTTTCAACTCTCCGCATTTTCAGTTCATCCATATAAGAGCGGATTTCATCTCTGTCTCCCGGATTCAGCTCCAGCTCAGCACTTAAAACTACCGCACCGTTTTTTGAAAAAATACTGCTGCGGTATCCTAATTCCATCCATTCAACCGGAAACACCTGCAGCTCTCCTTCCTGCGTCAGTGCAAGTGCATTGACAAGCACCTGCTTCATCTCGCCGCCGTAAGCCCCGGCATTCATCATGACCGCTCCGCCCAGAGTCCCCGGAATCCCGGATGCGAACTCAAATCCGGTCAGGCTGTGAGAAGCCGCCTCCGCCGCGATTTTAGAAAGCAGAGCCCCTGCCTGTGCATATATACGGCTGTTTTCCGTCCGTATCGCGCTCATTTTTTTATATATCTGTATAATAACCCCCCGGTATCCCTTGTCTCCGACAAGCAGGTTGCTTCCGTTCCCGATGATATAATACGGAATCTTCTGTTTTTTCAAAAAAGACACCGTTTCCCGCACCTGTTCTTCATCCTCCGGGGTCACAAAAAAGTCTGCCGGCCCGCCGACGCGGAATGTGGTATGTCTGCTCATCAATTCATCTTTCTTCAAATTATTCGCCCCAAGTACCTGACACAAATCTTCATATATTCCCATACGCCATCTCCATTTTTTCCTTGAGATTTTATTTGTTTCAGAACAAACCGCACCTCCTTCGGAACCGGGCATCCTCACCCTCAGCCTGTAAAGGCGGCCGTCTTCTTGCCAAGATAATACACCAAATCACAGGAGAAGTAAAGCAACAGTTCGGGATTATGGGCGAAGTGCCGATAATTCATCTTGCAAATTTCTTTTGTATGATGTATATTATTTTCGTATACTCGTCAGTTAAATTTTTAGTTGAAAATCAATTAAAAATAGTGTAAAACAAAAGGAGTTGAACAATCATTGGACTCGAGTGACGCCATACAATTTATCATATTGATTGTTTTATTACTGTTATCAGGCTTTTTCTCTTCTGCCGAAACCGCGCTTACCACAGTCAGCAAAATCAAGCTGCGCTCTCTGGCTGATGAAGGGAACAAACGGGCAGCCGATGTGTTGGACATTACGGAAAACCACATGTCTAAAATGCTGAGTGCTATTTTGATCGGCAATAATATCGTGAATCTTTCCGCATCTGCACTGGCAACAACACTTGCTTACGGGCTGGGCGGCTACATGGTCAGCATTGCAACCGCAATCCTGACAGTCGTAATTCTTGTATTTGGAGAAATCACACCGAAGAATGCCGCGACAGTTAAAGCCACGCAATTATCGCTCGCTTATATTCCTGTTATCAAGCCACTCATGGTTATCATGACACCGGCTATTGTAATCATCAATGCAATCTCTCGTGTAATGCTTCTGCTGCTGAGGATCAACCCCAACAGTAAAGAAAGTGCCCTGACAGAGGACGAGCTGCGTACCATCGTGGATGTAAGTCACGAAGACGGGATTATCGAGTCGGAAGAAAAAGAGATGATTTATAATGTATTTGACCTGGGCGATGCCCGTGCTAAGGACGTTATGGTTCCAAAGGTCAATGTCACTCTCGTTTCGGCCGACAGCTCATACCACGATCTGATCGATATTTACAGAGAAGATAAGTTTACCCGGCTTCCTGTTTATGAGGAAACAACAGATAACATCATCGGAACAATTAATATGAAGGATCTTCTTCTTGTCAGCGACACAGAAAATTTCCGGGTGCAGGACGTCCTGAGAGAAGCTTATTTTACTTATGAATATAAAAACATTTCAGAACTTCTTGTTGAAATGCGCGATGCTTCCCTGAATATCGCCATCGTGCTTGACGAATACGGAGAGCCGGCCGGAATCATCACTCTGGAAGACATTCTGGAAGAAATCGTCGGTGAAATCCACGATGAATATGATGAAAACGAAGAAGAGTATGTTCAGGAGCTTAATAAAAATGAATATCTGATCGAAGGTTCTATCAATCTGGATGATCTGAATGACAAGCTTTCACTGAATCTGGAATCAGAAGAATATGATTCTCTGGGCGGCTTCATTATCGAGCACCTTGACCGTCTTCCGGAAATCGGTGATAAAATCACTACTGAGGACGGCATTCGGATAGTTGTGGAAAAGATGAACAAGAACCGTGTGGAACAGGCTCACATTTATCTTCCGGCAGACAATGACGGTGACGGATATGGTAAAAAAACCGACGAGAGTTCTGACATAGATTCCATTGATGATAACAATACAACCGATCCTGTTTCTGACAAATCCTCAGAGACACAGAACGGTGAAGAATAACATATCCTCTGCAATATGCAGAGTTTTCCCTGAAAAATGTAATCAGGGGCGGCGGGACTTCCGTCAGGGAGTCCCGTTCCTCCGGGAAAAAGCTCGATAAACCGGCTTTGCAATTTTCAGAATCCCGGCCATATCTCATTTCCTGCAGATTAGAAGCCTGAATATTCAGTCATCTGCTTTTAATTATATAAAACATATGGAGACGTATCGAAGTGGCCATAACGAGAGCGACTCGAAATCGCTTTGCCGCCTGTAAGCGGCACGTGGGTTCGAATCCCACCGTCTCCGCTCTGAATCCCGTATACATAAAACGTATACGGGTTTTTTATGCCATTATACACAGGATTTTTTTGGCAGCCATTTTACGGATTCTTTAACATGCAGAAAATCAGACGCACATCATTCACATTTTACAAATGTACTCCATACAATAAAACAGAGTATCTGGAAAGGACCTTCTCTTATGCCATATTCAATTATGCTGGATGCCGGACACGGCGGCAGGGATCCCGGAGCCGTATACAACGGACGCAGGGAAAAAGATGACACGCTGCGTCTGGTTCTCGCCCTCGGTGAAATTCTTCAGGATAACGGTATTAATGTAGAGTACACCCGCACGACAGATGTGTTCCTGACTCCTTATGAACGTGCCATGGAGGCCAACCGTGCCGGAGTCGATTATTTCATTTCCATACACCGCAATTCTTTTCCTACGGACAATGTTGTATCAGGAGTAGAATCTCTTGTTTATAATCTGACAGGAATTAAAGTGGAACTTGCGGAAAATATTAATGCCCAGCTAGAAACAGTCGGATTCATCAATCTGGGCGTGAAAGCCCGCCCGAACCTTGTGGTTCTTAGGCGGACCACTATGCCTGCTGTCCTTGTAGAGGTCGGTTTTATCAATTCAAACACAGACAATATGCTGTTCGACCAGAATTTTGATGATATCGCACAGGCAATTGCAGACGGAATACTGGACACACTTAACTCCGGTCAGGACATTCCGGCGCAGCCTTCTTTCTACCGGGTGCAGGTAGGCGCTTTCCGAAATCCGGTCTATGCAAATCGTATGCTCAGAGAACTTCTGGAGCAGGATTACCCAGCCTCTATCACAGAACGGAACGGCTACTATCTTGTCGTAGTCGGAAACTTTGACAATCTGGAAAATGCAGTGGAAATGGAGCAGCGCCTGAAACGGGCGGGATATCAGACTCTGGTGACCAGCAGACCGTAAGGTTCGCGTGCGGCGTCAAAAAAGGATGCGGCTTCCTGCCACATCCTTTTTTCTTATCATCATCCATATAAAAAACTAGTATAACCCACATTAAATACCTTATTGTTTCGGTGAGGATGCTTTTTCGAGTGTGCAATTGTAAAAACGCAGGCGCAGCGGGCTACGCTGAGGCTTTTACAACTGTGCAATCGGTTTTATTTACACTGCCAGTCCCTGTTCTTTGATAACATCAATTACCTGGTTTACATATTTCTCACAGATTTCATCAGTATCTGCTTCAACCATGACGCGGATAACCGGCTCGGTACCGCTTTCACGAACCAGAATTCTTCCGTCATCCCCCAGTGCTTCAGCCACCGCTGCCACTGCCTTCTGAACTTCCGGGTTTTCCCTTGCAGTCTTCTTATCTGTCACACGGATATTTTTCAGAAGCTGAGGATAAATCTTGACTTCCGAGCATAATTTTGCCAGGCTCTGTTTTTTCTCCAGCATAACCTCCATAACCATCAGAGATGTAAGGATTCCGTCACCGGTGCGCGCATGCTTACTAAATATAATATGCCCCGACTGCTCGCCGCCGAGCACATATCCGTTCTGCTGCATATTCTCATAAACGTACTTATCTCCGACTTTCGTCTGCTCATATTTCATACCGATTTTATCGCACGCTTTGTAAAGTCCGAGATTCGACATCACAGTTGTCACAATCGTATTATCCTTCAGGCGCCCTTGTTCCATCATGTATTTTCCGCATATATACATGATCAGATCACCGTTAACTACATTTCCATTCTCATCCACCGCAATACAGCGGTCTGCATCACCGTCATAGGCAAATCCGATATCCAGGTCTTTTTCTTTTACATATGTCTGCAATGCTTCTATATGTGTCGAACCACACTCCTTATTGATATTCAGGCCATCCGGTTCATTGCTGATAACATAGGTTTTTGCTCCCAGGGCATCAAATACACTTTTAGCAATGCTGGAAGCACTTCCGTTTGAGCAGTCGAGTCCGATTTTGATGTCTTTAAAAGACCGTGTCGCAAGGGCGATCAGATGACCGATATAGCGGTTTCTCCCTGCTGCATAATCGACAGTACGTCCGATTGCTTCTTTTTGCGCCAGCGGAAGTTCCTCTGTTTCTCCGTCAATGTATGCTTCAATCTGTTCCTCGACCTCAGCCTCTATCTTATGGCCTTTTCCATTGATAATCTTGATTCCATTGTCATAATACGGATTATGGCTTGCCGAAATCATGATGCCGCAGTCGAAATCCTCTGTCCTTACCACATAAGACACGCTCGGAGTTGTCGTCACATGAAGCAGATACGCATCCGCCCCTGACGCGGTCAGTCCTGCCGCCAGTGCATATTCAAACATATAGCTGCTTCTTCTGGTATCTTTTCCTATCACGACCCTTGCCTTATGATCTCTGCCAAAATACCATCCCAGAAAACGTCCGACTTTAAATGCGTGTTCTACTGTTAAATCCACATTTGCTTCACCGCGGAATCCATCGGTTCCAAAATATTTACCCATACTTTTACCTCTTATTATATAACACTTTTTAAGCTACGCCTCTCATTATATGCTTTTCACAACATCTCTACAACCATTAATTACAAAGTCCTTCTTACAGCACATATCCGTGCCGGAAAATACTGACTGAACCATCATGGATGCAGGCAGAAAAAAGTTGTATTTTCCGGTGTGAAATGAACATCATCCCCAACATGCCTGTCCCCGGATTCAAGATTAATTTCTTTCTTCAATTGCATTCAGCAGGTCTACCCTTCTCTGGTGGCGCCCGCCTTCAAATTCTGTTCCAAGCCATACATCCACGATCATTTTTGCCAGCTCAGCACCCACAACTCTTGCCCCAAACGCAAGTACATTACAATCATTATGCAGCCTGGACATTTTTGCCGTATAAGGCTCGCTGCACACAGCCGCGCGCACTCCTTTTACTTTATTTGCCGCAAGAGAAATTCCAAGACCGGTTCCGCAGATCAGAATTCCGCGGTCAACCTCCCCTGCCGCAACGGCGCGGCCCACTTTTTCGCCGTAAACCGGATAATCACAGCTTTCGGAAGTATAAGTCCCGTAATCTACGACTTCATGTCCCTTTGACTTTACAAATTCAATGATCTCCGCTTTTAAGTCCAGTGCGCTGTGGTCATTTCCAATACCGATTTTCATATATCTGGTCTCCTTTTTTCCCTCATATTATTTGCATTTTATCTATTTCATCCAATAAAGCTGCCGCCGCGCAATTCCTGCTCACCCTGCCCGCTGCCGGCACAGTTCCTTTTCACTCTGCCCGTTAACGACACAGTTGTCAGGACCGGCTGTCAACGTCTGACAGATACCGCCATCCTGTGATAAGTATGCCGGATTCCACGGATCACCTTGCCATACTCCACAATATTTTCCGGAAGCGCCATTCCGCCGTACCCTGCATCCCCCAGATGATGAAGGTCTGTCCCGGTCATCTTGCACATCAGGGCAATCTCTTTAATCGTCGCCGTGTCCGCACCCTCCTGGGATGTCCCGATTGCAGTCAGTGTCATACATCCAAGATCATGGGCATAAACAACCAGGCTTCTGATATATTCCATCGTAATCCCCGGAACCGTTCCCGGCGCAGGCATCAGAATAATATCCGCTCCGGCCTGTGCAAATGCTTTCACATCTTCTTTTGTAATGATTTTTTCTCCCGCTTCGCTTAAAATTCCGGCGGCATGCATTTTCCCTGCAACCAGAATCACAGAATCTCCAAGATTTTCACGGTAAAGCTTCAGCGTATCGGTAATGGCACGGTTTGTAACTCCGATCCCCGGATTTCCTGTAAGGACAATCATATCGACACCCATTTCCACAGCTTTCTGTGCATTTTCAAGAGTCCCGACACGGCCGGGAGACATTTTCCACATGTCGGATGTCTCCACCGTACTCTTTACATCCTGCTCCAGAGGTTCAAGATTAATACCCACCGGGCATCCTGTCAGTTCCTTTACCTTGCGGATCACCTGATCCGGTTCTGTCTTTGGAAGCCCGCGGACGACCGGCTGATTTACATCCAGCATATTGAGCAAAACAATGTCAGCCCCCATCGAGGCTACAAATTCTGCGTTTGTCACATCACCAAGCATAGGCTGAAGTATTCCGATCGTTTCACATACAAGAATACGCCCTTCACTGGACGCTATCGCTTCCAGCAGCTCTTTTTTTGTCATTTTTTCAAAATCAGATGCTGTACAATCCAAAAATCTTTTCACGTTTACATCCTCCTGTTTTTTTATGATTCCTTATCTGTTACGGCCATCCTCTGAAAAGATACATGCCGTAAACCTATATTTCCACCGACAGTATACTATTTTTACCGATATTTGAAAAGGGGAGAAAAGCTCATAATCGATGCAGCGTGCTCTTTCATGCAAGCATGATTCGCACGCCTTTTCGATTATGGCTGAACTGTTACATATACATAAACTCAAACAATTCCATCTGGGAGTATTGTTTTTTATCCGGTCCCGGCATCCCGTTTTCTATATAGTCGATTACATCCTGTTTCCTGATCTGACCGGCATGAACCTCCGGCTCAAATACCAGCTCTGAAGTATCAACTTCACGGATTTCCTCAGCCTTTGTACTGATTGTGAAAAAGCGGATGTGTTTCCCCAAGTCAATTGCTTCCGTAATCTCCTGCAGCATTTCATTTGCAATGCTTCCGAACACCCACAATTCACTACAGATTTTTATCAACTGACTGCGCCCCTTTCTTATGACTGCCGGATCGACACTTCCATTCAGATCATAATCAAACATCCTGTACGGATTCAGAGGAATACAGCCCTGCCCAAACACATACTGGCATACTGCATCCCGGCAGTAAAACCGGATTTTGGACTGCGTAGTAAAAACCAGCTTCATTTCTTCCGTATCTTCATTTTTGTTCTTTAGCTTTTCAATATGAGATGCAAGCCTCTCTTTATCCTGCGTCATAAACTACTCCTTCTCAAATTCAATCGTGCCGATGGTATCTGCTGCGTTATGTGCCGTATTATGTCATATCTCTTCTGATTATATGCCCAAAAATCAAATTTGGCAATTCCTAATAAAATCTCATTTTTCTATTGATTTTTTTGCTGAAATCTGTTTAGCTATAAGAGTTCCAGTAGATTATAAGCAAATAAATACGTGAGGTGTTACAAATGAGCATACAAGAAATTAAACCTGTTAAAGAGGGAAAAGTCCGTGAGATTTATGACAACGGCGACAGCCTGATCATGGTTGCTACAGACCGCATCAGCTGCTTTGACGTTATCCTGAAAAACATCGTTACGAAGAAAGGAACTGTACTGACCCAGATGTCAAAATTCTGGTTTGACATGACGCAGGACATCATCCCGAATCATATGATTTCTGTTGATGTAAATGACATGCCGGAATTTTTCCGCCAGCCGAAATTCGACGGCAACAGTATGATGTGCAGAAAACTCGAGATGCTTCCGGTCGAGTGCATCGTCCGCGGATATATCACAGGAAGCGGCTGGGCAAGCTATAAGAAGGACGGCACTGTATGCGGCATCCGTCTTCCGGAAGGACTGAAGGAATCTGATAAACTGCCGGAACCGATTTATACACCGTCAACCAAAGCGGAGATCGGCGACCACGATGAAAATATTTCTTATGAACAGAGCATCGAATATCTTGAGGAGCACTTCCCTGGAAAAGGAGAAGAATATGCATCCCGGCTTCGTGACTACACAATCGCGCTGTACAAGAAATGTGCCGACTATGCATTGAGCCGCGGAATCATTATCGCAGATACCAAATTTGAATTCGGTCTGGATGAAGAAGGCAATATCGTCCTCGGCGACGAAATGCTGACACCGGACAGCTCCCGTTTCTGGCCGGCCCAGGGGTATGAACCCGGACACGGACAGCCGTCTTTTGACAAGCAGTTCGCACGTGACTGGCTGAAAGCAAATCCGGACAACGACTGGGTTCTGCCGGAAGATATCGTAAACAAGACTATTGACAAATACCTTCAGGCTTATGAACTGCTCACAGGAAAAAGACTGTAATTCAGGAGAATACTTATGCTGAAAATCGGATCCCATGTCAGTATGAGCGGCAGGGAAATGCTTCTTGCTTCGGCAAAAGAGGCCGTTTCCTACGGTGCGAATACTTTCATGTTTTACACAGGCGCACCGCAGAACACACGAAGAAAGCCGATTGAAGAATTAAATATTGACTGTGCATGGCAATATATGAATGAACATCACATTGATGAAATCATTGTCCATGCCCCTTATATCATTAACCTGGCAAATACCGTCAAACCGGAAACCCTTCAGCTTGCCGTGGAATTTCTTGCAAAGGAGATTGACCGCACTGAAGCCTGCAAAAGTAAGACTTTAATCCTGCATCCCGGCTCTCACGTCGATGCCGGTGCTGATGCCGGAATCCGGCAGATCATTACCGGGCTTAATGAGGTAATGACCGCTGATATGAAATGCAATATTGCCCTGGAAACCATGGCAGGAAAGGGGTCGGAAATCGGACGTTCTTTTGAAGAGCTTGCCCGCATATACGATGGCGTAAAATACAGTGATAAGCTGAGAGTCTGCTTTGACACCTGCCATACACATGATGCGGGCTATGATATTGTGAATCAGTTTGATGCGGTTATGGATGAATTTGAACATCTGATCGGAAAGGAACAGATTGCCCTCTTCCATATCAATGACAGCAAAAATGTCCGTGGGGCCGGAAAAGACCGGCACGAAAACACCGGGTTCGGTGAAATCGGATTTGATGCATTAAATTATATCGTGCACCATCCCGACTTTGAAAATGTTCCCAAGATTCTGGAATCACCATATGTAAAAAATCCGGAAAATGCAAAGAAGTCTTATGCACCTTACAAATATGAATTAGAAATGCTCCGAAACGGAGTCTTTGATCCTTTGATGAAAGAAACCATCATGCGGGAAGCAGAGCAATAATCCTGATAAGTTATGATATGTATCTGAGAGGCAACTCAAAAAAGATTCACCGTACCTTTTTTCATATGCTTGGCAACAAAAGGGAGCAGCGCACCATTACTGACTCGTTCGTCGATGGTACGCAGCTCCCTCTTTTTTATTTTGACAAATACACTTTTTACCCGATGAAAAAACACACCATAGGCAGTGTTACTATGGAGAACAAAAAAGGTATCTGCCATTTCCGGCCGATACCTTTTAAATAATCTACATTTAACGGCGGGAGCCGCCTGATGCCATATGTGCGGGATACCACCTCTCAAACCAGGCAGTAAATATCCCCATCGTGATCGTTGCACCATTATTAACAATCTGCAGAAGGATTGTCCGGTCTGCTGATAACAGAAACCATGACCATATGGAAATCATTATGTACAGAATCCCCCATCCTGCTGCCAGAATATAATTTGTTTTCATAAAGATCGGATTGTTCAGTGCATCGTCACCATAGTAATTATATTTGACATATGCAGCGCATACCGGTTCTCCGGTAAAGCAGGACAAAAGCCACAACAGTCCAAATCCCAGATATCCGGCCACAAGTGCCATATTCTTAAGACCGCTCATCATAGCAAAGGCCGATAAAACAGAAGCTGCACAGATTGATATCCTGTCATATATTGTAAGCTCTCTTTTTGCCATAATAAGCGGCAATGCAGCGCAAACTGCCATTGTAATAACTGCCCCGGCCTTCGTATCTAAAGAAACGGCAACCCAGAAGGTAATCCATGCTATGAGCATCGTAAGCATAACCGGTTTCTTTTTTTCCGGGATCTTTTCAATCTCATCTTTAGGCTCTTTATCGGATGTGCCGCCGAAGAAATCATCCCACCTTATCATTAACGAGAAATCTCCTGACACCTTATACAATCCCTTTGCCAGAGCTTCATCCCCCCTCATCTCGCCTCGCGCCACGGATAACCATACATCCCAGGGAGTATCAATCCTTGTGGTTGCCTTAAGGCTTCCATCTGTATAAACCTTGCTTCCATCCTTCCCCATCAATACCTGATAAGTTTTTCCAAGGTCTGTATAGCAGATTTCAAGGACACGCTCTTCGCCGTCATAACTGCTCTTTCTGTACAGAGCGGCCATTTGCCTTGTAAACGCAAGCTGTTCGTCTGCCTTCCCACCGTTTTCCTTATCTATGCCCCAACTGGCATCTGCCATCTCTTCAAAAACTTCTTTGGAATAAAGTAGCTCGCTGAGTGCATTTTTCGTTTCAGCCGATATCCCCCCATCCACATATTCATTTCCTGCTTTTTTAACCAGGGATAAATATTCATCTGTACGTTTTTTAAGCTCCGGAATGCGAAAAAGTTCCCCCTGACCACAGAATATGGTCTCATATTTTCCCCGACCGCATATGTGGTCAAACATACTTTTTACGCTGTCATAATTCCCGTCCGCTGAATAAAATCCACATGTTGAAATAAGGATATGCTGTTTTCCGCTCATATCATATCTGGCCTGATGGCTTCCGCTTCCGACGTTTTCTTCTTCGTCAGTCATAAAGGGAAGTACCATAGGAAGCTGTCTGTCGATAAGAGTTTTAAGCCCTCCCGGAACGTTAAAATAGTAAAGCGGAAAACTCCATATAATTATGTCCGCCCACAGCTGATCCTCGATCACGGATACCATATCATCAGACATAATACACTTCCCCGGTGTTTTATTCCAGCAGCAAAAGCAGCCTTTACATGGACTGATATTCATTTTTGAAACAATGCGTTCTTTTACCTCTGCACTCCCAATCCCTTCAAGAAATGCTCTCGTAAGTTTCATAGAATTGCTGTGTTCGCCCCTGGGGCTTCCATTAATAACCAGAATTTTCATTTTCATCAGCCTCCAATCCGGCAATACAACTATCGCACCATTCATTTAACATCTGCTGATACCTGATGCCATAATCTAACGTCATATTCCAATAAACTGCTGTTTTGGGATCAGGTACCATTCCCATATAGGCTTCCATAATCTCCTTTACACCAGAATATTTTTCAAGTGATTCCGCGCATTCAGCCTTAATTTTATGAAACCTTTCAAGATTTTCCTCTTTTGAAATTTCTCCGGAGAAAAACACCTTCATAAGTAACGGGCTGTTAGAATTACCATAACTGAATTCTCTCAGCCAGTTCTTAAATTCATCTCTTCCGCTGTCCGTAATAGAAAATATTTTTTTGTCAGGTTTTCCGCTCTGCTCTACGACTCTGTCGACAACAAAACCTTTGTGCTTTAATGTCTGCAGCTCTCTATATATCTGACTGGTATTCGCAGTCCAGAAGAAATTCAGGGAATCTCTGAAAACTTCCATGATTTCATAGCCACTCATATCACTGTAATTCAATAACCCGAGAATTCCATGCTTAAGCATATAATCGCCCCCTATATTACACAAGTGGAAATAGTCAAGGCTTAAACTTTTCAATCCGAAATTTATTTGATTAAAAGTTACCGTTCACACCAAACATTTTTTCGTTATAATACCTTTCATACCATTCAAGAATTTCCCTCAGATTTTCCTCACTGACACGGCTTCCGCAAACACCATAGTACCGATAAAGAGCCTGTTTTCACTTACCATCTACTTCTTTCTTCCAGTTTTGATGCTTTCAGATTTTGTTTTTTGAATCCAATGATTTCTCTACCGCCATTGCCGTCTTCTGTTTCCTGACCTTCCCCCTCTACAGGTCTTTCCCTTCCGCATTTCGGACAATATTCACCGACCGCCGTTTCACCGCATCCGCATTTCCATACATCGTATGAAATCTCCATAAACAATTTATAGTCATCATCGGAAAGGGCATAGCAAAAACTCTCCACACTGCCAAATATTGTTCCATCTTGATGCTTCAGATAACAGGAAGCTAAATCAATTTCTGTTGTCCGGGGTTTCCCTGGCTGAAGGTAAGTAAAACTAATCTGTGCATCCAAAACGTTCTCTCCGTCCAATGCTAATATCATATGATAATCGTTGTCCAGATTCAGGGTATAACTGCCCTCGTCACTTCCCCACACACCTGCTATCATATTCAACAGCGCCTCATTATCCACATAAGTATAATCTCCGTCCATTATGCCTTCTCCGGAATCATCTTTGAAATTAGGATTTTCCATTCCGCCTTTATCCAGAGTCCGCATATCAATAAAATAATGATATGCAAAAACACCTGCTCCCCCAAGAATTAAAACAATCAAAAAAACTATCATCACTTTTTTCACAGCGTCCTCCTTATAAGTAAAAAACATTCCGCACATCTGAAAGATCCTGATCATCATAATGTGCGGGATGCTATTGTCCCACTCCGGGAATCCTAAAATTTTCCTCCATGAGTATTGTCTGAAGAAGATGTATTTGTACCGAAACCGCTTTTCTGCCTGGGCAATAAAACCACCGCATAAATTGGCAAAAGTGTCAAACCCTTTTTCATAATCGCCATCTGAAAGTGCCTTCGGAAACTATTCTGATAAATACTCCTGGCCGGCATCCGCAAAAGCATAAGCTATCTGAAACTCCAGCCTTCTGTCCCCGGATGTCACGCTATTCACTAAATTCCCCGGAATACTCACCTATTCAACAAAAGGAATTAAAGGCTTTTATCTGTTGCTTATTTTTTCTCAATTTTGATTGAATCAAAGATTGCCTTTACTTCTTCATCTTCCAATAAAATATCTACATCCTCTATTGATTCATCGAGCATATAAAATCTTGCACAAAATTGTGTATTTATTCCATCTTCCCTCATGCCATCTGTATTATAATATCTGGTTAAACCAATATATTTTGATAAGTCCAGCGACTCAACATATTTTATAACAACATCTTCTCCGTTTACCTGTTTTACCGCTCCGGTCATACCGTTTATTTTTTCTGTTGTAGCCTTTTTAAAGTCTTCAAAATTAGGATCCGTTTCTCCATACAGGTCTTCCCAGGCTATACTTGTTTGATATACATAACTTGTATCATAAAATTCTATTACTCAAACTTCGCACATAAATTTTAGCTATGCACCTTGAAAATTCAATACCTGGCAGCTATTCAATTGTCAATGTTCAGTCAATTATGCCGCTTGCAAT
>SFGN01000154.1 GCA_004556565.1 Lachnospiraceae bacterium
AACCACGGATATGGTGGACCTTGAGGGTAAGTTGAAGCTGGAATACTACAAGCTGCAAAAGACCTTCGCCGGAAGCATTGAGCTGGAACAGGTGAAGGGCGTGTACGAACCGGCTAAGCAGAAAGGGGCAATGGATCTGGATACAAAGTCGCCGCTGGATGAGATCATCGCCAAGATCAATGAAAAGTACAAGGGTGAATTCACCGAGGGAGACAAAGTGCTGCTGACGGCTCTGCGCAGCCGTCTGATGGCCGACAAGAAGTTGACCAAGATGGCGCAGACCTCAGATCCACAGATTTTTGTGGAAAGCATTTTCCCTAAGGCCTTCGGAGCAGCGGCCTAGGACAGCTATCTGGAATCACAGGATACCTATACCTCGCTTTTTGAGGATCAGCACAAGTACAATGCCATTATGAGCGCATTGGCCGATGTGGTGTATCGGGAGATGAGGAAGAGCTGATTGCTGAGTTAATTTTTTGCAGTTAAAAAGCAAAGTGCCTTGTTAAAATTCAAGGTTGTTTGTAGAGGGGGATGCAGTTGTGAACATATGTAAAATTGATGTTTCAAATTTTCGAGGGATCAAAAATGCGTCTATTTTAGTAAGCAAAAATGCAGTGTTTGTCGGCGATAACAACTCAGGAAAATCCACTCTATTTGAGGCTATTGATTTGGTTATGGGACCAGATCGTCTTTCACGAAGTCCTGTAATAGATGAACACGATTTTTATGCGGGAGAATATTTGGCAAACGATACTCCGGTCCAGATTAAAATAGAAGTTACAGTTATCGGATTAAGTGAAGACCAGAAAATATATTTTGGAAATCACATTGAGTGGTGGGATAGATGTAAAGGAGCTCTTATAAGCGGGCCTCCTGCGAGCAGTACGGATGTAGAGTCAGTCGAACCGGCCCTCAGGCTAGCCTTTCAAGGAAACTATAATTTAGAAGAGGATGACTTTGAAGGGCAAACGTACTTTGCTGAGACACTTCGCGAAGGAAGCACACCTGAATTATTTAGAAAAAAAGATAAACGAAATTGTGGATTTCTATACTTACGCACCCTTAGAACAGGAAGCCGCGCACTAAGCCTAGAGAGAGGGTCCTTGCTGGATATAATTCTCCAGATGAAAGAGGTCAAACCACAAATGTGGGAGGATGTTCTCAAGCAGCTTAAGGGCGTTTCAGTGGCAAACGAGTCTGAATTAGGCGTTTCAGACATATTGACATCGGTACAGGACTCGCTATCAAACATTGTTTCGTACGAGGCGGCAGACAAGCCGCAAATAAAAGTTTCAAATTTGACTCGAGAACATCTGCGCAAAGTGCTTACGGTTTTTATGGGGTCTGGAGCGTATCGCGAAGATGGTACTGAATACTTGACGCCATATACGCATCAGGGGACGGGAACTGTTAATACGCTTGTACTTTCGCTCTTGTCAATCATTGCTGATATAAAAGAAAATGTAATTTTTGCAATGGAAGAGCCAGAAATTGCTTTACCTCCCCATATTCAGAAAAGGGTAATTTCAACTGTGATAGAAAAATCTACACAGGCTCTTTTCACATCCCATTCGCCATATGTGATTGAGGAATTCCCACCCGATCAAATATTGGTAATTTCTAAAACAAATGGGGATCTTACAGCAGCTCCAGCTGGAATGCCGCCTACGGTTAAAATGAAGGCATACCGAGAAGAAATGAGAAGGCGTTTTTGCGAATCGTTGCTGGCCCGGCGTGTGCTTATTGTTGAAGGAAGAACCGAGTATGATGTTTATTCAACAGCGGCGAAAAAACTTCAACGCCTGCATCCGGAAAGAAATTGTTCTTTCGATTTGCTGGGTATAGCTCTTGTACAGGCAAATACGGATACACAGGTGGCACCATTGGGTGAATACTATAAGAAGATGGGTAAAACAGTATACGCAATTTTTGACAAGCAAGATGATGATGTACGAAAGAAGATAGAAGTTGCAGTTGACTATATGTACGAGGCAACAGAGCACGGAATAGAAGATGTTGTATTAAAAGGAGTGAACCAAGATACGCTGTTAAAATATGGGCTGAAACTTGTCAAAGATAATGAGTGGCCATCTAATTTGAGTACTGAAGCACCACGGACGGGTATGGAATTTGAGAAACTCTATAAAATTATGAAGGCTTTTTTCAAACGCAAAAAAGGAGATGGGTCGCTTGCTGAATTAATTGAATATTGTTCTGAAAGTGAAATGCCCAAATTCATAACTGAGACCATATTTGCAATAGAAAAATCGGTTTATTCGCTTCAGGCTGTTTCGGTTATGACCGAAGGTGAAGTATGATAGAGTTCAAAAAAGATGATTTGCGAAATGAGATACTAGCGTCGGATGGTAATTTGCTCATTATGGGTGGACCGGGATCCGGAAAAACAACTATTGCGCTATTTAAGGCGAAAGAGTTGACAGCCGACTCAAATACTATTCGCAAATCGCAAAAGATACTTTTCTTGAGTTTTGCGCGTGCAACTATATCAAGAGTAGAAGAACAAGCAGGCGAACTTATACCTCAAGAATTAAAAAAACAGATTGAAATCAATACTTACCACGGTTTCATTTGGAATATAATTAAGCATCACGGATATTTGCTCAATTCACAGCCACTCCATCTGTTACCGCCTCACGAATCTGGACACCGTTTATCGGGGCTAAATGAGGTGGAACGGAAAAAGAAAATGCTCGAAATGTTCAATACGGAAGGAACGGTTCATTTTGATATATTCGCAAATATTTGCACACGGCTTCTGACCGAAAGTCACGCACTCAAGAAAATAATTTGTGCTGTGTATCCTGTTATAATTCTTGACGAATTTCAAGATACCAGTGCCGATGAGTGGCAGTTGATTCAATTATTAGGCATCTATAAGTCAATAGTGATTACCAGCCGTCCTCTCATCATCGGGAGGGCGGCTTTTTGTGTCTTGATAGAAAAATTGAGAAATTTCTCGAAACACCCTGCCAAACGGCACCCCTTATTCAGAGTAAGTAGAGGGACCTTTTGAAAAGTTGAGAGAATTTTTCAAATTACTTTGCCAAAATCTCAAAAAATTTCCCAATTGGTTAGTAGGAGGGGCACTTAAAAATTTTTCTAAAACCCATTTGTTATTTGCCCGAAAAGTTCCCAGTTGATTAGTAGTAGGGTTCGCAGAAAAATTCTCAAAAGTTTTTTCGTTCAAAACCGAAAAAATTTCCCAGTTGGTTAGTAGAGAGGCTTTCAAAGGAAATTTTCAAAATTCCTTCGTACAAATCGAAAAATTTTTCCCAGTTGATTAGTGAGGGGGTCTATAAAATACCTTTCTCGCTGGCTACCTATTGAGGGGACTGTCTCCCTGTGTACCTTGAAAATTGAATCGCCGCCTCCAAAGGATATGCTTCCGGCAAGTGACGCCACGACTTCCCGAAAAAGGAACGAGCGCATCAAAGAAGCGATACGCCGTGGTGAGACTCCGGGGCAGGAACGATGCGGATGAGCGGCAGCAAACAAAAACCGCCGCAGAAATGCGGTTTCAGAACAAGCAAAGGAGGTTCAACCCTATGAAGAAAGGAGAGCTCAGAGAGCTTTATCAGATGATGTTTCCGGAATACCCGGACATCGTGACCGTCAAAGAGCTTCGGGAGATGCTGGGCATCAGTCGCAAGCTGGCCTACAAGCTGATCGACTACGGGTATATCCACGCCGTGAAGATCGGCACGACGCTGAAAATTCCGAAAATCAGCGTCATCAACTATGTGATGGAGAAAGAGGTGAAGAAGGTTGGATGAGATCAAGCGCCTAACGCCCGCCCAAAGGGCACGCTGCAACCGGCTGATCCGGAGGCTGTGCGCCAACTATGATGGCGGCAATTGCATGCCGCTGGACGACGGCGAGGGCTGTGTGTGCGTGCAGATGATTTCTTATTCGCTGCTGTGCAAATACTTCCGGCGGGCGGTTCTGCCCGCCGACAAGGCACTCTATGCCGACATTTACCGGCAGCGCACACGGCTCTGCGACCGATGCGGAAAGCCCTTTGCACCCGGCAGCAACCGGCAGAAATACTGCCCAGAATGCGGGCGCTCCATCCGGCGCAAGCAGAAGGCGGACTCGGCCAGGCGGCGGCGCAGCGTCGAACATTAAGCGTCTGAAAAGCCTTGATTTCCAAAGCTTTTGGGATAGCAAAGCGGGGGCGGGTGACCGTTTCCATCCGCCCCCGCCAAAATCCACTTTTAACATTCTACAAAGGAGAATTCTATGGACAACAAACTGAAAACCGTGGACGCAGAGACCCTGCTGTCCACGCCGATGAGCAAGACGATGTTCATCGTAGACGGCCTTATTTCGCAGGGTGTCAATGTCATCAGCGGTGCCAGCAAGATCGGCAAAGGCGCAGGGAAATTCCGTTTGGGGTTTGCCCACGCTGCAATGCGATGTGCTCTATCTGAGCCTTGAGGACACTCAGCGACGCATCAAGGATCGGCTCTACAACCTCACCGACAGCGCCCCGGACAACCTGTATTTTGCCGTGACCTCCGGGCTGATCGGCGGCGGGTTGGAGGAGCAGATCACGGACTTTCTGACCGAGCATTCCGCTACCAAGCTGGTCATCATCGACACGCTGCAAAAGGTGCGGGACTCCAAAGGCAGCGCCGGAAAAGCGGGAATGTACGGCAACGACTACGATGACATTTCCTCCATCAAGCGCATTGCCGACGGCTTCAACATCGCCATTTTGCTTGTGCATCACCTGCGAAAGCTGCAAGACAGCGACGATCCCAACGATGTCAGCGGTTCCACCGGCATCATCGGCGCTGCGGACACCAACTTCATCCTGCGCCGTAAGCGCAGCGGAAACGCCGCTACGCTGCTGGTCAGCGGGCGGGATGTGGAATATCAGGAGCTGACCTTGCAGTTTAACGACCTTGTCTGGGAGCTGGTGGAGCGCAAGAACAGCGAGGATATTCACAAGGCAGAGCTGCCGAAATTTCTGTTTCGGGTGGTGGACTTTA
>SFGN01000155.1 GCA_004556565.1 Lachnospiraceae bacterium
AGGGGGTGCTGAATGAAATATGGCTGTCACAAAGATCCATCCTATCAAAAGCACCTTGAAGAAAGCCCTTGACTACATTACCAACCCGGCAAAGACAGATGGCAAACTCTATGTATCCTCTTTCGGCTGCGCGGTGGAAACCGCAGACATTGAGTTTGAGAAAACGCGGTTGCGGGCAATGAATAAGGGTAATAACCTTGCCCATCACCTGATACAGGCATTTGAGCCGGGCGAGGTTACGCCGGAAGCAGCCCATGAGATCGGGCGGCAGCTTGCCGACAGCATCCTTGGCGGTAAATATGAATATGTGCTGACTACCCATATTGACAAAGGCCATGTACATAACCACCTGATTTTCTGTGCCGTGGATTTTGCCGAGCATAAGAAGTATATCTCCAATCGGAAAAGCTATGGCTTTATCCGCAAAACGAGTGACAGATTGTGCAAGGAAAACGGATTGTCCGTTGTGATCCCCGGCGCGGATCGGGGAAAGCATTATGCCGAATGGGACGCGCAGCGCAAAGGGACAAGCTACAAACAAAAGCTGAAAATCGCCATTGACCGGCTCATTCCTGTCTCCGCAGACCTTGACGATCTGCTGCGCCGTCTGGAAGCAGAGGGCTACGAAATCAAGCGCGGCAAATATATCTCATTCCGCGCACTCGGACAGGAACGCTTCACCCGCTGTAAGACGCTTGGAGAAAGCTACACAGAGGAAGCATTAGCCGAGCGCATCAATGGCAAGGTCATTTTGAAAACCCCGAAGCCGGAGCGCACCGGCGTTTCGCTGCTCATAGATATTGAAAACTGTATTAAGGCGCAGCAGTCGGCAGGCTATGAGCGCTGGGCAAAGATTGAAAACCTCAAACGCGCAGCCCGGACAATGGTATTTCTCGATCAGAACGGGATTGCCAGGTACACGGATTTGCAGCAGAAAATCGCAGAGCTGCAGGACGGGCAGGAACAGACCGCCGCAGCCCTCAAAACGGTGGAAAGCCGTTTGTCGAATATGGCGTTGCTGATCAAGCATATTGAAACATACAGGGAGCTAAGGCCGCTGTACGATGAGTACAAGAAATCCCGCGACAAGGAAAAATATCTGCGCGGGCATGAAAGTGAAATCATCCTCTTTGAAGCAGCGGCAAAGTCTCTGAAAGCGGCAGGCGTATCCGGTAAGCTCCCTGATTCCGCCAAGCTCAAAGCAGACTACCAGCGGCTTGCTGCCGAAAAGGACAGGCTGTATTCCGAATACGGAAAGCTGAAAAAGCAGCTTCGGGAATACGATGCCGTCAAACAAAATGTTGACAGCATTTTGTCTCCGGCACAGCAAAGAGAACAGGAAAAAACATTGTAGCTTATTTGACATTCACACATTATTTTCAAACAATTTAATGTGCATTTGTCGTTACGCTATTGACATCAACACATTATTTCCATATAATATAATGTGTGATTGTCAAGGCGAGGTGAAGAACATGAACGACAAAGCGAAGATTGAAGAACTGCTGAAAGCCTCCGCTGATGGGACGATAACCGCAGCACAGGTGACAGAAGCCGGACTGCACCGCAGCGTGTTACAGGAACTTGTAAAAAGCGGTGAAATGTACCGATTCGGGCGCGGACTGTATGTGCAAAGCAGCGCATGGGAAGATGATTTTTATCTTTTACAGCGCAAGTACGGGCGCGGGATTTATTCCCATGATACTGCCTTGTATTTGTTGGGGTATTCAGATCGTACCCCTGCAAAATATACAATGACCTTTCCAAAGGGTTACAATGCGCCGTCCTTGAAGCAGGAAAACCTAATCGTTAAGCGCGTTGTACCGGAAAATTACGATTTCGGAAGAATTGAAATACAGTCTCCATCTGGTAATCCGATTCGCGTTTATGATCTGGAACGGACATTGTGCGACATCCTGCGCGGCAGCGGAAGTGATGTTCAAATCGTCGGAGAAGCTATGAAGCGTTATGCCGCATCTAAAGATAAGAACATTCACAAACTGATGCAGTACGCAGACCAGCTTCGTGTGAAACCTAAAGTGCTGCGCTATATGGAGGTTTTGCTATGATTACAAAGAATCCGATGCAACTGAAAGCCTTTATTAAGAAGAAAGCAGCAGAGAAAAATATTTCGGCGCAGCTCGTCATGCAGAACTATATGCTGGAACGGCTGCTTGAACGGATTTCTCTCTCATCGTATAAACACAATTTCATTCTCAAAGGCGGCTTTCTGATTTCCGCCATTGTCGGGCTGGACACACGGGCGACGATGGATTTGGACACTACAATTAAAGGCTTCACACTGACGCATGAAGTAATCCGATCTATTTTCAAAGAGATTTGTGCCATACAAATTGACGATGACGTACAGTTTGAAGTCGTCGGAGTTTCTGACATCCGCGAGGGCGACGACTATCCAGGTATCCGCGTCGCTCTGAAAGCGAACTATCCGCCGATCAGCGTACCGCTAACCGTAGATGTTACCACGGGCGATATTATAACGCCCCGCGAGGTGGAATACACATTTTCCCTGCTGTTTGACGACCGCACGATCAGTATTCTCGCCTACAACCTTGAAACTGTATTGGCGGAAAAGCTGGAAACTGTTCTGTCCCGCAACATTGCGAATACCCGTCCAAGAGATTATTACGACGTACATATTCTGTACGCGCTGCGCGGCGCGGAGTGCGATAAAGCGACACTGCGCTACGCGCTGGAACGGACAACGCAGAAGCGCGGCAGCGGCTTGATCCTGACGAACTACCCGGAGATTATGAAAGAGATCCGCGAAAGCGATACGCTCCGCAAGCTGTGGGAGAAATACAGCCGCGAGTATGACTACGCAAAGGATATTTCCTATGATGACACTTGCAATACCATTCAGACGATTATGGAAGCAATCACGCAGTAAACGAAAGGAGGATATTTTATGGGCTATCTGGCAGCGCAAGGCGCAATTTTGGCAATCGGCATTGTAATCGGGTTGATCTGTTCGGTCATCGGGCTTTTCTTCGGGCATATCATTTTGTTTGATAGTATTGCCCTCGGCATTGTTGCCGGAGTGTGCTGCAATTCTTTTACACCCATTCATCCGGCACTTTGTATAGTGATCGGGATTGCGGTATTTCTGCTGCTGTTATGGCTGCAACATACCAAAATTGGCTTTTGGGTGGTTGGCGGACTGCTCACACTGATTTATGCTGCGGTATCGGGGCTGCTGGCATACATGATATCGGAGCATGATCCCGTATGGGGTTGGGTGATCTTCGGGCTGGTATTCCTCGTGGTCGGTGCGCTGCACCTACGCGCACGGGACAAGGTATAGAGGCAAATATTATTTGCGGAATCGCTATTTCGCGCAAAAGTAAATTGCTGGTTTGACAAGCACATTTGGTAGATAGTAAACGCAATACCAAGTACAATGAAACCAAAGTAGAAGGAGGTACTAAAATGAGCATCAAACTTGCAGATAACATTATTGCCCTGCGAAAGCAGAACGGATTCTCACAAGAAGAATTTGCTGAAAAAATAGGTGTTTCCAGACAGGCGGTTTCAAGTTGGGAACGCGGGATTGCAACGCCGGATGTGGAAACACTTAATGCTCTTGCTAAGCTTTTCGATGTGGATTTATCATCTCTGATAAATGGAGAAAGCTTTGAACGGAAGAAGTCGAAAGATACCGCGCCATATCGCACGGCACTTTTGATTGCTTCGATCGTGTTGATGATTACGCATTTCATTCTTGCTTTCCTCGGTAAGATTGAAATATTCCCGGTTGTACTGATCCCTGGCGTTCTTGTTTCGCTTTCAGTGTTGATCCACTTCGTGTTTCGCCACACCACCGCGCAGAATGATTTTTCTATCATTGCAGGGTTTGACAAGAAAAAGGATAATGTGGAGATTGTAAAAAAACAGCTCGCTACGATTGATTTGCTCAATCTTGCCGTTGTAGTGTTCTTTAATATATTATTCTTCTTTATGTATTCAAGTCCGAAAGAAGGACAACTTGTAGGCAGTTTAGTCTTTTTCGGCGCATATTTTCTAACGTTCATTACGATTGTTGTTGGAGTGAATATTAAGATAAAGTCACGATGACCTTATCTTAATAGCCAATTGCAATAAAGAGGTAAGGAAACAGATGGACCGGCCGTGGACAATTAGAGGCGAGAAAAGCCGCTTATATCAAGGCTTTCTGGCGTGGAAACCAAGCTGCCCGTATGTTTTCCTTTCCACAAGAGAAAACAGTCTTTGAAACCGTGACGAAATGGCAAAAAAGAAAATGGAAAACAGTCTTTGAAACCGTGACGAAATGGCAAAAAAGAAAATGCGGGACGCAGCAGCCGAAGATGGCCGCTGCGTCCCGCGTTTGTGTATTACCGCCGCTTTTGGAATACCGTATCCGCAAATCATTGAAACAGCCCGTGATTCCGTAATTAGCAACAAATAGGGGCAGTCTAACATGGCCTGCCCCCATTTGTTATTTCTAAGTGAATTTCTCCCTGTAACTTATTCCACTCTACGCAGTTTGGAATCGGTACTGCCGGATTAGTCAAATGTCGTTCCCGGGTTCGGCAGCAGAATTGGCTCTTTGTTCTTTTCAAGAATATTGCCAGTTACCGCATCAATTCTGTAAGTGTATTGATATTCGCCGTTATTAAATTCCAGTATGTAGCAGGGATTGCCCTGATTGCGGTTCAGTTCTTCCTTGGTGAACTCAATTTTCTGCGCTTTATCATCAAGCCCCGCATCCTTCAAGGCTATGCTCTTTGCCTCTTCCAGAGAGATGAACTCCTGCGTACCGATATTCTCCTGATTCTTTTCCAGTACGCTTCCCAGTACAGCATCAATACGGTAGGTCCACCGGGTCTGCGTATCGGCGAAAACAAGTCGGTAGTAAGGAGTCTTGATGCCGCCGTCCACCAGTGTTTCCTCTGTATAGGTGACTTTGTTCATACAACCTGCATCATCTACGGCAATCTTCTTTGCGTTTTCAAGAAGAATGTATTCTCTTCCATAGAGAATATCGCCGGTTTTGGCATCGATTTGGTAGAAATACTGATTCTTGTTGGTGTAAAATTCCAAGAAATAGCATGGTTCTTTTTGGCTGCTGTTCAACTCGGCTTTGGTAAAAATGACTTTCTGTGCTTCCTTATCAAGCCCTGCATCTTTAAGAGCGATTCTCTTTGCTTCCGGAAGGCCGATATAAGCAGGATTAATTGGATCGATTTCAACTTCATCCTGTAACATCATAAGCACGTCCAGAGAAAGCCCGGCAAGCTCGTCCAAAGTCATGTCGGTCCTTTTTGAAGCTGCAAGAATAAAGTCCGCTTTTCCCCGCGAAATGCTCAGCTCATCTGCAATTTCTTTTGCCTGACTATCGTCAGATTCATCATGGAAAACAACCGTTTCCACGACCTGCGTCTGCGCTAAAGCGTTCTGAATCGTTGAGGTGAGCGCGGCTTTCAGTTCGCTGTTGCTATTGATTCTGGAGTCAAAAGAAACCAAAACCATACTGTTGCTGTTCTCCATAATACCGCCGGTAACATATGCTGAAACGGTCTGTTTTACAGCGTTCTCAACGCTCTGCTTTTCAAGCGAAATGTCGCGGAGCGCATTTTCTGCATCGCTGTTAAGGAAACTGACATCTTTCACGGTTCCGTTTTTCGCAATTGTGTATTCAACGCTGGGGTTGACATCCAGTGTAAATGCGCCTGCCGTTGCATGGCTTGAAAGGTATTTTGCAGTGACAACAGTGCATAGAATCAAAGCCAGACAAGCGGCCATCGTTCCAAACCTGAACCAAACGCTTCTATGACACCCATTGTCATTGCTTTCTGCATCAGCAATCAGATTGTCATCGATTTTTCCGATCGCATTCAGTAATCTTTCGGTTTTCATAGCATAATACCCTCCTTTTCAAGAAAAATTCTCAAATCGTTTCTCATGCGGAACAGCAATGATGCAACCTTGCTCTCGCTCATTCCGTATGTATCTGCAATATTCCGTATGGCCCATAGATGCCAGTACCTGCGGATAAAAATAGTACGCTTGATTCTCGGTTGTGCATACAGGAAACGGTCGATGACGGAAACCAATACTTTTTCTTCGACAGCCTGCTCAACCGTTGTTTCTGCCGGCACACATTCTTCCAACTCAGACAGCACTGCTGTAACCTGTCCAAGACCTCGCTTTTGAGCCGTGTACTGCTTATAACGATTCAAAGCAAAATTTCGCGCGATTTTGCCCAAGTAGGTTGATAGGGGATTGGGACGCTGCGGCGGAATAGAATTCCATGCGCCTAAGTAGGTATCATTGGTGCATTCCTCCGCATCCTCGTTGTTATGGAGGATGTTAAATGCAATGGTATGACAATAGTTCCCATATTTTTCTTTGGTAGCGGCTATTGCTTTTTCGTTTCGTGCCCAATACAAATCAATGATTTCATTATCTTTCATTGCGTCCTCCTTCCTCTGTGTGTAAAGGCCTTTCACCTATATACACAACAAAAATCATCATTCATTGCATGAATACAGAAAATTTTTGCAGTTGGCATAGCTACTTTGTGTGACAACTGCCGTTGAACATCTAATTATTCTTTTTTCAGAATTTTATCAATCATTGAAACAGCGACAGGCTGCTCTTTACAATCCGATTGACGAAGTAAATGACTTCCTCACGACTGTACTTGTCATAGCCTCCGACGACAACGTGCA
>SFGN01000156.1 GCA_004556565.1 Lachnospiraceae bacterium
TATTACGGACTTGAAAAAGGTTATGGAATATGGCGTTATGAGTGTACCTGCTCTTGTTGTCAACAACAAAGTAGTATCTACGGGGAAAGTGCTGAAAACGGCAGATGTGGTGAAACTGCTCTCCGAATGGAACAAGTAAAATTTATCACTATGATTAACGGCGGCAGGGAGAATAAAACTCCTTGCCGCCGCTTTACTTTGTAAAACAGGTAGAAAAAGTCATATTTCTGTGATATAATACATTAAAAATGAACTTTCAAGTTTGAAAACAAAGGCAGGCACAGTTATGTTTGAAGATATTTTCCATAGAAGAAAGCTAAATATCGAAAAACTACAGAGTTTCGGTTTTGAAATGCGAAATGGTAGCTTTGAATATACTGTGCCTATTATGAACGAAGCCTTTTTGCTTACCGTTTTGGTGACGAAGAACGGCAATGTCGATACACGACTTGTAGAAAAAGAAACCGATGAGCCGTATGTTTTGTATAAGACGAGTGCGGCAGGCTCTTTTGTAGGTGAAGTAAGAACCGAGATCGGGAGCGTTCTTTCAGAGATCGCTGGTAAATGCTTTGATTTTTCCGTTTTCAAAAACGACCAAACGCTTGCGGTTATCGATTATGTTCGGGATACATACGGTGATGAACTTGAATATCTATGGGAAAAGTTTCCCGACAATGCCGTATGGAGAAGAAAAGACAACCAAAAATGGTACGGCGCAATTCTTACCGTATCGGGACGCAAGTTGGGACTCCCGACCGATGAAATTCTTGAAATTATAGACCTGCGGCTTGAAAAGGAACTTATGGAGCAGACGATTGACAACGTCCGCTATTTCCCCGGTTGGCACATGAACAAAAAGAATTGGTACACGATTATCCTTGACGGTCGCATACAGACCGAGGAAGTTTGCACTCGGATTGACGAAAGCTACCGACTTGCAAAAAAGTGAATTTGAAGGTGATTTTAATGATAACTGTAAAAATTATAGATAGTGATAGAAAAGACGATATTAACATTCCCAATCACCCTTTCCGACTATTCGGACTGATGCTGCCGTCCTACAACAACGGCAAATGGGATCATACGGAGCTTGTATTCCCGCCCGAAAACCACACCCAAATGTGCTTTCCCGACGAGAATTACAATTATGATAAGATGGCAAAGAAGCACATTTTTATCGGCGCATACGACGGGGACAAATGCATTGGTCTTGCCATTCTGCGCCACGATATGTTCAAATATATGTACCTTTATGACTTGAAGGTCAACGCCGAGTATCGCAGTAAAGGTGTCGGCAAAATGCTGATTGACGAGTCCAAAAAGGTCGCAAAGGATAACGGCTACATCGGCGTTTACACGCAAGGTCAGGACAACAATCTCGGTGCCTGCCACTTTTATCTTGGCAACGGCTTTGAGATCGGTGGGCTGAACACCCACGTGTATAACGGCACGTCGCAGGAGAACAAGAAGGATATTTTCTTCTACTATACGAACAAATAAGTGAGGAAAACGACAATGATACGCAAAATGCAAATAGCAGATTACAGCGATGTATATAACCTATGGCTTGCCAATAAAGGCATGGGGCTAAACGATGTAGACGATTCAGAAAGTGGCATTGTCCGTTTTCTTGACCGCAACCCCGATACCTGCTTTGTCGCAGAGCGCGACGGTAGGCTTGTCGGTGTCATTATGGCAGGCAACGACGGTAGGCGCGGATTTATCTATCACACAGCGGTGCATCCCGACTATCACAGACAAGGCATTGGATCGGCGCTCGTGTCGGCGGCACTGGAAACCTTGAGGTCTGTCGGCATAACTAAAGTAGCGCTTGTGGTGTTTGAGCGAAATCAAGGCGGCAACGCCTTTTGGGAAAAGCAAGGTTTTACGGTCAGGAACGACCTTACCTACCGCAACAAAGCCCTTGTGGAAATGGTACGAAAGGATACTTAAAATGAACTTCGATACGATAAAAAAGAAATTAGAAGCCCTCGGTTACAAGGTATCCTGCTTTGATACGACAGCAGAAGCGACCGAGTACATAAACGGCGAGATTGATGGCAAGACCGTCGGCTTCGGTGGCTCTATGACGTTAGAAGAAATGGGGCTTTACGAGGCACTTTCCACACATAACGACGTGCGTTGGCATCAGCGTATTCCTGAAGGCAAAACGAGTAAAGAGGTGCGCCTTGCCGCAAATGCCGCCGAGATCTACGTGTCCTCGGTCAACGGACTTGCCGAAACGGGCGAGATCATCAATATCGACGGCAACTGCAATCGTGTGGCATCAATCTTTTACGGACACGAAAAGGTGTATCTTGTCGCAGGCGAAAACAAAATTGCCAAAGACTACGACAGCGCACTTTGGCGTGCGAGAAATATCGCATCGCCTCTGAACGCCCGCCGCTTCGGACTCAAAACGCCCTGCGCCGTTGGTGAGCTTCGTTGCTATGATTGCAAAAGTCCCGAACGTATCTGCCGAGGACTGTCGGTGTTATGGTCAAAGCCGATGACGGGCGAGTTTGAGATTATTTTGATTGGAGAAAAATTAGGATATTGATAAATAAAAATTTGATAAGTAATAAGAGTGAAATATAGATACTGATATTGCGAAGGTGATGTGTGATTTAAGATAAGGCAAGGCTTTTGGTTTATAGATATTTCCTTGTAACCCTTGAAATTCCAAGCAAAATCGTTTATAATACTTATATACCACTTGTTATTATCCACGATGTTACTATTCTTGTTATCAACCTCGATAACAAAATGATAACAGGAGCTTTTTAAGTCAGGATAATACGAATACATTAGATAATCAAGAGGATACGAAGCAATAATCGCTAAACAAAATGTGTTAAGTTAAGCTTCGTAAGAAGAGTGGGAGTGATACCATCACATATTTTCAGCCCTCTGTCAGGCAGACAGGGGGCTGAAAAATTATTTTTAATTGAATTATCTTATTTTCCTGCACTCCATGTAGTATCTTTTATCCCTTGCCTCGCCCATTGAGAAGGTTTTTCTCGGGAGGGAACCGTATTTTTCGACGTAGGGGAAAAGCTCGCTCTTTCCTATGCCGTCGAAGAGGAAGCCGACGGTGTTTTTTTCTGACGAGAGTTTTCTCACTGTGTCCTCGCCGTGGATATAGTCGCAGTATGAGTCCGGGCGGGCGGTCAGGTATTCGTCGATGAAGGACTGGACGGCGCCGGCCGGGAGGCCGTTTACGGTGATCTCGTCCTCGCCTTCGTTATACAGGCATTTTACCGTTTTTTCGTTGCCTGCACCGAAGTGTCTCTTTGCAGCCGCGATGATATCTGCGGGATCGACACCGAAAACCACGCGGTAAATCGGCTCAAAATCAAGTGCCGGGTCGTGGATATTGACTACCTCGGCAAGGGCGAAGCGGGAGAGGGGAAATTCTTCGCTTACGCACGCTTTTGCGGTAGCGAGGGAATGGTTTCCGTCTCCGACGGCGAAGAGGAGTGGGGACTCGCGGTCGCCGGCGAGGTTTTCAAGCGCGGAGATTATATTCTTCACGCCGGATTCGCTGACGAGGCTTCCCCTGATATGGCCTCCGCCTGCCATGAGGTCGGTATCGTAGAGGATACTGCCGTCGGGATTTTTCGGGATTACTGTATTGTCCGGGTCGTCGATGAGGATCATTATATGCGGAAGCTCGAGGGGAGCATCTTTTCTTATCTTCACGCGGGGCGGGATCCTTGAAAGCACCGTTCCCTCGGTGGCTCTTATCATTGTTTTTGCACCGGGGGTATAGTCGTACTCCGAGAGGTCAACAGCGCCGACGACGCCGCGGCGGACTCTTCCGTCGGGCTGGGTGCGTTCGACATAGACCACCGCGTTTTTATATTCCGTCAGAACGCCGGAGGCGAGGTATTTTTTCATTTCGGAATTGACCGCTTCCGTTCTCTTCTCAACGTCGGATGATGTCAGCCAGACCTCCGGAAGGGTGATTTTCAATGTTGACGGAGCGTCTCCGACGAATTCTCCGGCTGCCTTCCAGTATTCCGGCTCGGAAGTGAACTGGTCGCAGGCTATGACCGGCCATTTCTCCGTCACCTGCGGGGGGAGAAGTATATCAGCGGGGTAAAAGGGGATGTTTTTCATTTCAGCCTATCCTTCCGTAGAGGTAATCTTCGAATCTGCCGCGTACCTTTACCAGTCTTGCGGCGACGGGCGGGGCAACGAGGTCGCCCTCTATCATTTCGTCAAGGTCGGGGAGGGTGACCCATCTTGCGCAGCAGGTCTCGCCCTTCT
>SFGN01000157.1 GCA_004556565.1 Lachnospiraceae bacterium
CGGCAAGTGTGCAAAAGGGTAGACGGCGCAAGCCGTCGCAGGGAAAATGCAGTTTTCCCTGTTCGCGGCAACGCCGCCAAGCTCGGAACACGGCAGGGCTGTGTGGAGAGGTTCAGCCCTCGGCAGAGCGCACAACGCCTCATGGGGTCCCCGCAAAGTTGCAAAACTTTGTGGGGAGAGGAGGGGCAGCAGAATGAATGAGTTTTGCCGCTTGCGGCGAAACGAACGATATGGAGCTTGCCCCGACGAGGTGTATAAGTGCGCCCTTGTTGCCAAGGGATTATTCAGCCTGTCGTTTCCTCGGCTCGTTTTCTCAAAAACTCCCGCGCTGGTTCACTCGTCAAAGCAAGTCGGAAAAAGGTCTGCGCGTCCTCGTCCGTCATGGTGATAAGCTCCGGCACGATGCTTTCAATAAAGCCACCCCGCGAACACAGGCGGTGGTTGCGCTCCTTGCGCTTCTCAATGGCAAGCCTGCGGTCAAGCATCTTGCTTCGGTTCTCATACTGCCGGATTTTCTTCTGCGTGAGTTCCAGCTCGGCGTTACATTCCTCGATGGTCTGCGGCGTTTTCTTCTTTGTCATGGGTGGTCGCTCCTTTCTTGATTTTGGGTAAAAAAAGACCGCTGACTGTACGCACACGGCGCGGGTCAACGGTCTGTTTTTCGATATTTAGTTGTTATGATTAGATTGGCAAACTCCAAATTTACAGTAACATTGTATTTATTACAGTCATATCGTCGTTTTGTTTTTGAATCTTTTTGAGTTCTTCTTCCGTGTATTGCGTTTTTAGCTTGCAACCGCATTTGGGACACTTCTTTTCTAAATCGTATTTTTTTCCACATTTTTCGCATACCTTATACACGATTTCACACCTCCATTGATTAAAAAACACATGACAATACGAGCCCTATAATTGCAGCAACCGCAAAGGCTGCGACCGCTGCAATTATCAGTTTCACGGGCTGTGTAAGACTATCAAATTTTGTATCCTTATTCCTGCGATGAATTTTACTTAACAGCCCTGTCGTATATAGTGGAAACATCACTACAGTAACATAAATCAGAGTTTCGCTATACAGATTCAGATGCTCCAATACACTACTTTTTAGATGAAGCCCGGTAGCATCCAGCAAAGCATGAATCACAAATGCGACCAAACCTATCACGCTTATAATCCGTATGTTTTTTACGATAGCTTCTTTTTCTGCTCTGGCATAGTCGGACATGGTTTTGGCTACTTCTTTTACTTCTTCATTCATTTTCTCGCTTTTCCTTTCTCCGTTGATGATTTCGGGAATGCTTATATCATAAAAATCTGCAATTTCAACCAGCAAACTGATGTCTGGCATATTACTTCCAGTCTCCCATCGAGAAACAGTTCTGTTAGACACATTCAATATTTCTGCAAGCTGTTCCTGCGTAAGCCCTTTTTCACTGCGAAGCTTTTTGAGTAGATTTCCGATTTTTTTCTGATCCATTGCAATCCCTCCTTCCTTTCATCCACATCATAGCAAAGAATAGCTCAATGCAACACGACACAAAGCGAGAAAATGCCGTGCTTTGCAATTAGACATATCTGTCTAACATAAAATCACATATTAAACGCTCTCAAAACTTCAAGTTTATCGTCTACAAACTTGCTGGCGGCGAACGGTTTGTCAAAACCGTTTGCGGACGGCAAGTCCACAGGGGATAGCCGCTTTAGCGTCACAAGGGAGTGCAGCTCCCTTGACGGAACGAAGTGACGAAACATTCTCGGTCTGGCAGTTTTCTTCTGCCGACCGGGAATAAAGCTCCGCAGGACGTGCTTCCTTTTGTTCCTAAAGGGATTTTTCAGTTCGAGGAGCAGGAATTTCAATTTTGGGTTCTTTCAACGACTACAATTTTCTCAACTCCTGTCGGAGAAGGCGGAGACTCTTCTGTCATAATTCCGCTATAAGTTACTTCAATGATATCCCCTACTCTTGGCTCTGGCGAACCCGGCATATTTTGAATCACCACGCGAACGCGCTGTGCGTGTTCCGCTTCTGAATAGCCCTCCAGAGGTTCTACCAACATTGCGCCATTGTCAAACTCGATGATTTCCCCTTGGAAAATATGCGTTTCATTATTCTCGTTTGATTTCTCTTTGTTACAGCCAACTAAAGTCAACGCTAAGGCAAGAGCTAAAACAAACGCTATCAGTTTATTCATGTTGAAGCCTCCTTCCGTGGTTCAAAAAACACTTACAACTTCCCAATATGATTGTACCATGCAAGGTACGAACTTTTCAATTCCCCACTCCACCTCTTGCTGCTAAATTTCAGCAAGGATTTTGTCAAGGGTGGCTTGAATTTCCGCCTTATCGGTTTCATTTCCGAATACACGGAGCGCGTAAAACACATTGTCTTTTACCCAGTAGGCTGTGGAATCAAAATAATCCCCATCGTAATACCCGGTGTTGTTTGTTCCGTTGACGGTCATAATCAACACGACAATGCCGGAGCCAGTCGTTACGGTGTCCTGCTCGTATGTGGCATACCCGGTGTAGACGCTCCCTATGGTAAATGATTCGGTGCTTGAAGAAACCGTTTCCGTCAGCGTTATCCGCACATCACCATCCTTGTATCCGGCGATAACACTTACTTCACCGAGCTTTCTGTCTGCGGTCTGGGATGCGTTGGCGGTTGCCTGAACGTGAGCTGTTGGTGTTTGGGAATCTGCGCGCTCCATTCCAAAGTATCCGGTTTTACTAAGCCAGTCAAGCGTTTCAAGGGGATTATACAAGGTGAAGCCGATTGCTTCTTCGCAGTCATCCCATGTGTCGGTTTGAATATCGACAACGCCCCATAGCTTGCTTGATGTACGCTGCTGTTCTTTGGTCATACTGTCGAATTCATCCCATTCCTGCGAAAGCTTGTCCGCAAGCGGCTGACCGACAGAAGATAAATTTGTGGTAGGTAGCAATGCTTCAACCCGATAGGAAGATTCCTTTTCGCCGGAAATCATTTCAATGATTTGCACATCGGCGGCGTTGGTAACAGGTCGGCTCTTGCCCGTTGAGCCGGGCGACGGAGCGGTAGTGCAGCCTGCCAATGATAAAACAAATACAGCAACGGCGATTAACACAGAATATCGTTTCACAGAAAGCACCTCCTTGTGCGTGATGGGCGTGGTGTATGAATAAACCTATCCAGTATGATTATACCATGCAAAGCACGAACTTTTCAATTACTGTCTCCATACAAATGTGTAATTTTTCTATGAACGCCGTACTTTTTCGCCGCCTTGCTTGCTGCCCTGCGGCGTTCCTCGCTGTATGGGGCAGGCAGTAAAAAAGCGCAACCGATTTTTGTCGATTGCGCTCTTGAGAAATAATGTTTTGTAATGGCGGTTATTCGTCCTGCTGCTTCTCCTTGATTTTTTGATTCATCTTCTTTGCTTGAATCATCATCGGGATAAAAACTATGGTCCAAATTACAAATGCAGAGACGACCTGAATCGCAACAACTGCCAGAGTTGCAAGCATGCCTTTTTGCGTCGGCAGCCAATCGCACAGAAAAGAAGCTCCGATCATGACCGTGCAGCCGATGCCCATGTGGATCAGCACCTTGAGCCGCATTTTCAGTTTCGTTTCGTATACCACAGATGGAATCCCGAAGCCTATGCCGATGATGACAGCACCAAGTCCTGCTCTTGCGATACCGTATCCACTGGCGAACTTTTCCTCTCCGCCAATCAGTCCAAAAACGATACAGTATATTAAGAATACTACCGCTGCTATACGCACGCCTGCCATCGCTACTTGAACAATCTTTTTCATCTTGCCTATACCTCCTTATAATCCCAGATATTTTTTGAAAGCGGGCAAATACTTCCGCGAAATGTAATCCTTACAGCCGTTTTTCATAACCAGAAGCATCATATCTCCGAATGCAGGTTCCACACGCTCAAGATAATGCAAATTAACAAGGGTTCCTCTTGAAATCCTTATAAATCCCTTTCCGAGAATTTCCTCAAATTCATAAAGCCTCTTGCCGCCGTCATACCGCTTCGTCTTGGTATATACGACCGTCTTTTCGTTTTCCACCCGAACCATGTATATTTCATCGGGTCGAAGCACGATGATACTGTCGTTTTCCTTTACGGGGATTACATCAGGGATTTCCTTTTCGAGCAGTGCTACTGCGCGGCGGATTTCCGGGGTTATCTCACTCGCATAGATCACGGCATACGGCTCTTTGGCTTCGGGCAGCACCTTTATTTCGACTTTCATGAGTATCACCTC
>SFGN01000158.1 GCA_004556565.1 Lachnospiraceae bacterium
CGGGCCTGGTTTTTATGCGCTTTTTCTCTTGGTCGGGTAATCCCCGCCTTCTTTCTCTCTTCGCCCTTTTGTTTTAGGACTTGTTTTGCTCATCCCTAACGAATATAGGTAAAACTATAATCAGCGCTGTGGTTCCCTACGACTGTATAGCCATACCGACAGGCATGAAAATAGCACAGCAAATACCACAGAGCAAACAATGATCAGTATTTTACGTTCCACCAACAGCCCGAAAATGTTGTAATAATCTGCCGCTCCAAACAGCGTGTCGATATTTCCAATCACGGCGGAAGGGAGCAGTTTCATACAGCGATGAATGAGTGGTGACAATCCCGAATAACTAAACGACGGGAGAATATACGCAAGTACAGCGGGAATAAACGCTGTAAACGCATTATTTGCCACAGCGGAGAATAGCATTGTAGTTGCGGCTGCTGCGACTGATGCCAGCAGTCCGAACAACAACCACAAGCCCAATGCACCGCCTATGGACAGGTTATACGGCGATTTCCGATTGATAAGCTGGATGCTTGCGGGTAGGCTGGATGTTCCGTATATGCAAAGTTGTGTAACAATTGCAACGATTGCAAAAATAGAGAATAGGACAACCGCATAGAGCATCGCAGCCAGCACTTTATTTACAAGCATACGGCTTTTACCGTAACGGGTTGTGAGCAGAATAGCGGCTGTTCCGGTGCTTGTTTCATCGGCGAAAAGCGGTACAACACCAATTACGATCAATAGACCGACTACATATTGAAAGAAAAAGGGAATTGTATTAAAGAAATCCTCCCAGCCTCCCATATATGCGCCATAAAGCGGATAATCTATATGGTCATAAGCTGCCAGAACTTTTTTGACAATGGGACTTTCCGGGTCTGCGGCGGGAACCAGCTCGTGCTCTCCGGGTAATTTCTCAATCGTTCCCGCATATAACTCGGAAAGGTCACCTGATTCCCTCGCATCCTCCACATACATTGGCAGATAATAAGTACGTGCTCCTACTGACACAATCACGCGGTAGCGGTTAAACTGCTGCCAGTATGTGTTTTCATTTCCGGCTTCAACTTCAGCGCGGATCGCCTCCGCTTCATTCCAGAGCTTTTCCAGTTCCTCAAGGGGAATCCTGCCAGAATAGGTGTTCTGCAGCTCCCGGTCATAGCGGATGGCCTCAAAGCCTTTTAATGGCTGCATGTCCTCCGTAACAGTGCTATATTGCATGGCGGAGACGATCGGTGCAGCAATCAACTATATAAGTCCTACAGTAAGAAGGATCAGAATCGTTTTTTTCCGAAACAGCTTGTATAGCTCATATCTCACAGCATTTCACCGCCTTTCTGCCCCGTATAAAAGAGATAAGCATCTTCTAGATCCGGACAGGTTGGCTGCGCTCCCTCAAAGGGACATTTTTCTGCGAGAATGCGCAAGCTCACCCCCTGCGGCGTATGGTGCATTTTACTGATAGTGTGCTGCACAGCTATGCACTCTGCAAGGGAAGGGTCTATTATAGCCTCCCAAACACGTCCACGCACTTTCTCGGTGAGCATTTCAACTGTCCCTTTATATAGGATTTTACCGTTATGTATTAGCAGAATCTGATCCGCGATATAAGAAACGTCGGGGACAATATGGGTGGATAAGATCGTTATTTTGCCACAGGATACAGAGCTTATAAGATTTCGGAATCTCACGCGCTCCGCAGGATCAAGACCAACTGTCGGTTCGTCCAGAATAAGAATATCCGGGTTATTCAAAAGGGCTTGAGCAATGCCGACACGCTGGCGCATGCCACCTGAAAGCTGTACGATTTTGCTGTCTGCAAAGTCTGTTAAGCCTGTCGTTTCCAGCACTGCATGGATGCTGTCAGTAGCGGCACCACGATCCAGACCTTTCAAATAGGCGAGATAGGAAAGAAAGCGCTTCACGGAAAAATCTGGGTAATAGCCGAAGTTTTGTGGCAAGAAGCCGAGAATGTTTCGGTATTGCTCTTTGAGGACAGAAATTTCTGTTCCATCAAAATAGACTGTTCCGACAGTCGGCTTCATAAGTCCGCATAACATGTGCATCAGCGTTGTTTTTCCCGCCCCATTGGGACCGAGCAGCCCATATACCCCTGGCGTCAAATTGACTGTCACGCTGTCAACTGCTTTCTTCTTTCCGTATGTCTTTGTCAGCGTGTTAAGTTTCAGTTCCATGCTAAGCCTCCTTGCGCACAGGAAAAAATGTCTTTTTTGCTCCCGTTCACTTATATGACTACGCAAAGAGAAAAACCTTACAAGATTTCAGAAAATATTTTTTGGCTTATGATTTCAGCTTTGCTGCTATTGCCTTAATTCCAATGGCTATGAAATAGCCAGCAATAATCCCGGTAAAGTTCATCATTACATCGTCAACATCAAAACTGCGTCCGATGATAGGCTGTAACAGTTCAACTATAATAGGTGTTATGATGGCAAAAGCAAAGATGTTTCGTGTATTGATTCTCTTTGAAACAAAAGGTAAGAAGAATCCCATAGGTAAAAATATGATAAGATTACCCTCCAGCATTGTTCTTACCCAACGACCAATCGTAAATTCCCCTGTTTGGGCTTTCAAGAATGTAGGTACAAAGTTAAAGCTGCCGGAAAATAGCGGGTCAAGTTCGCCACCGCTATAACCATTACGCAGATAAAACCAAATATAAGTCCAAAGGTTTCTCGGAACAAGGATGAGATTGATTAGACCTGTCAGATAACAAACAAAGAGCCAACGCATAATCTCTGTTCCCCATGCGACAGGAAGTTCGTGCTTCTTGATTTTCACAAGTCGATAGATTGCGTAAACAAGTCCTACTAAACAGGTAATGGGGACAACTTGAAGAAACAGCCCTATGAGAGAGCCGGACGTCATTATCTCGTATAAAGTATCAAACATATTTCATCTCCTACTTTACGGATGTTCCCGGATTTGTACCACTGCCCATGCTCCCGTATCGTCCTTTTCCACTTTCCAAAGAGCCGGGACATTCCAACTGCCGCAAACAACATTTCCGTCATAATCAATCGCTTCACAGGAATAGTACACCCACAAAAATCCTTCCGTATTACCAAGGTGCGCCGACCACAATTCAAGCGAATAGTTGACAAATGCCACATTTTCAAAGCAGTCGGCAGCCGTTGCATATCGTGACAGCACACCATAAAGTTCTTCATTTTCTGTGGTTGTGTGTCTGGTGTCATGAAAGGCTGCATCTGCCTGGCGTAGAATAGATTGCGCTTCTGCACGATCTGATCTGCTGCCGATATAGGCTAACTTCGCAATTTCGCTGCTGTTGTAATAGGAAGTTCCGCCGACTTCAACAATTCGGTAAATCGGAAAGTAATGCAGAAAAATAACAATAGCCAACAAACAGGCTGCGGTTATCGCAATAGCAATCCATTTCTTTTTGCGAATTTTCTTTCTTACCGAAGTTATCACATTTGCGTCTTTTTCCCTTTGCAGGGTAGCTGCCTCGTCCACTTGCTTACCCAACTTCATTCTTTCAAATTCTGCGGCACATTCGGGGCAGTTTTCAAGATGCTCCTTGACAAATGCTGCGGTATCTCCACTCACCATATTTTCAAAATACAGCGGTAGTATATCACGAATAATACTACACTCATTTTTCATTGATGATTTCCTCCAATCTGCTCTGTATCATTTTCCTTGCTCGGTGGTAGGTAACACAAGCCCAATTATCAGTCTTTCCGTATAGGTCGCCTATTTCCTTAAATGACAATTCTCCAAAAACACGCCACATGAAAACTTCCTTATATGGGTCAGCCATTGTATGTAAAATTTTTCGTATTTGCTGTGCTTCTTCTTGTGTACCAACCTGCGCATCAACAAAAGCGTCCGGGTCAGCTATATTCTGCAATTCCGCTTCGTCAACACTTGCGATTCTGCTATTCTTTTTCAGATAGGACAAGTAGGTGTTTTTCGCAATTTGGCAGAGCCATACACACATATCACATTCGCAACGGAAATTATCTATGGATTTCATTGCCTTAAAAAATGTTTCGCTTGTGATTTCTTCTGCGATATGTTCATTACCCGAAAGCTGCCATATATAGTGATACACCGATTTGAAATAGGTGCTGTAAATCTGTTCAAACTCCATTACGCTACCACCTCCTTTCACAAGTAAGACCAGCCATGAGCAAAACTCCAAAAGAGTAGTAATTGCAATGGCTCTCGGCCATGGCTGAAGCCGAAAATCACTCATATGGTATAGAAAGCGGAGCCCC
>SFGN01000034.1 GCA_004556565.1 Lachnospiraceae bacterium
AGCCATTACATTATCCGAGGATATTTCTTTGAAAGCCTTTAATATCAGCAATACTTAAGAATTTCCTCGGATAATTGAATATCTGGGATAATGCGCTCTTTTGCTTTCAGCATCCGAGTTTTTCTTACTCAAACGGAAGTTCTTCTCCATCTGGAAGATGCATAAATCCATCTGGATCGGTATCTTCTTTCTTTTCTGATTCTGACAGTTTCTTCCCTTCTGCGAAATAATGTTCTTCTACGATTACATTAGTGGTATAAACTTTATTCCCCTCCTGATTCACATAGCTTCCAGTCTGGATCCGTCCGCTTACTAAAATCTTCAAGCCTTTTTTCAGATATTTTTCCGCAAACTCAGCATTCTTCCCAAAGGTGACACAAGAAATAAAATCTGTTTCTGCCTTTCCATCCTTTCGATATCGTCTTTCTACTGCCAGCGTGTATCTTGCCATTGCAGTACTGTTTTCATCCTGGAGATATTTCACCTCCGGATCTTTTGTCAGTCTTCCCATTAAGATTGTTTTGTTCATGTAGTTTCTCCTTTCTCTTTTCGTTTTTTCTTTGTTCTTGAATCAGACCCGATTCCTTTAAGGTAAATGTAATTTGTTCCTCATATATCAGAACGTAGAGAGGGCTTTTTACAAATAAAAAATGAATTTTATTTATTTGCCCTCATATAACGAAAGGTTCTGAGGGCAAAATACAGGGTGGAAAAGGAAATTTTTATTTTTCTGCACAAAAAAATACCCCTATGACTTCAAAATCGAAATCATAGGGGCATTTAGTTCAACCTACTTAGTAGAGTGTTTTATATTTTGTTTTCCATACATCATTACAGTGTTTCTCAGTTATGTCAACTAGAATTTTTCGAAGTTTATTTTACACTGTTAAATGCTATAAATTCATCCCACAATTCATCATAATTATTAAACTCATAAAATGTATCCTCAATTATAAAATATTTCCCCGGACTAATTGTCAGTGTTTTATCGGTTGCAAAATAGATTGTATAATAAGCAACAGCTCCATTTGATAATGCTTTATTTTCATCTACTTTGTCGCCAAGTTTCACTTGATTCAATAGCTCTACAAACTCAACAACTTCATTATCTGAAAAAGAATACGAATAATCACCATCTATCCCACCTGTAGTTCCTATACATTCAATTTTTTTTATTTCTGACACATCAATGGTTTCTAAATCGATATTCACATCTTGTTTTCCGCATCCTAACAATGTACTTGTTAGAAAAATAAGTATGAACAAAACTATTCCAATTTTTTTCATTCACATGTTCCTCCCTTTACATTTCAGTTTGACAACTTTCAATTTGTCTCACTAATGTAATTATACCTTACTTTTCTACATAGTGAAGAAAAAGCAAGCCATACCTTATACAGACATACATGAAATCAGTCGAATAATAACAGTATTAAATTTGTGACAGACATGAAGCATATCTATCATATCTGTTACCTTGCTAGTATCAAAACTACTAATATTCAATTATCTATCCCTTCTCGTAAACAAAGAAATACTATTGATAGCCACTGAAACCACAGTAAGGAACCACAATATATTCGAAGTGATTGGAACCACATCCATCAAAGCACTCCAATCTTCAACCAAAATCCAATGGGCCGCTTCAGCGTAAAAGGAACATAAGGTGAACACAGTAAATGATAAACTGCAAAATCTAAACCATTTTGCTTCTCGATTCCGTAATGTCCATATAACATTTAATATTGCAGTCATAATTGCAGTCATACCAAAAAAGAACCACTTAGCAAATCCGCCGACAAATGTGAATACTAACAAAAAAATGACTGAGACCATAAAAACACCTGTCAGTACCGAAAGGAGAATTATTACATGCTTTTTTTTACTCTTCTCAATTTCATTGTTGGCATATTCTATAATTTCATCTACAATTTTTTCATTATTTTCTTTACTCATTGTTGCTACCTCCAGTTAATAAATCATATAGACTTACCCCTAGTATTTCTGAAAGGGGAATTAAAATTGTTATATCAGGGAAAGAGAGTCCGGACTCCCATAGTTAAGGTTATTGCTTCCCCTGCGTACCGCATCCCGACACGCAGGGAGTTTCATTTAATCAATCTTTCCGATAAAGCGGTAGTAGATGTCTACCTTCTGTTTCCGGCAGCCATCCGGGCTTTTTACAGCTTCGTGCACCACGATTTTCTCAATCAGGGTGTTTAAAAGCTCGGTGGTCAGTTCCGTGGGACTGGCGTACTGCTTAATCAGTTCTACCCACTTTTCTGCATCGCTTTCCGTCTGTTCCATGGAGCTTAAGGCTTCCTGCAATTCCCGGATTTTTGTTTCCAGTTCCCGTTGCTCCGTCTGAAACCGTTCCGAAAGCATGGTAAAGTTGTATTCGGTTATCTTTCCCAAAGACCAGTCCTCGTACAGCTTTGTAAACAGTCCGTCTACCTCGGCTTTTCTCTTTGTGGCTCTTTTCAGTTCCACGGCTCTTTGTTTCTTTACGGCACTGCGTTCCTTGTTTCCGGCATTTAACAACTGCTGTAGCAGTTTTTCATCGTCCCGGTGCACCTGCTCCGACCAGTATTGCAGTCTGGAAAGCACATATCCGTAAAGCACATCATAGCGGATGTAGTGCATGGAGCATTGTCCCAGTCCCTGTCCGTTTTTCCCGCAGTGGTAGTAGCCGTAAGGTGTTTTGTTCTGCCGGTTGTCCGCATAAGAAAGCGTCCATCCGCAGTCGGCACACTTGATAAGTCCGGCAAATATCTGGGTCTGTCCGTTTTTGCATACCCGCCGGCGACCGGCTATCTGCTCCTGTACCTGTAAAAATACTTCCTTCGTGATGATGGCTTCGTGGGTATTCTCTACCCGGAACCACTCCGACTCGGGCTTTCGTACCACCTTCTTGTTTTTAAAAGAGACGGTGGACTGGCGGTTGTGCACGCTGTTCCCGATGTAGTTTTCATCCTTCAGGATGCTTTTTACCTGTGCTATCGTCCACTGATACCGTTTGGATTCCTCTGCTCCCTCAAATACATGGGCGAAGGTGCCGTTTCTTTGGAAATTTACCCACGCCGGGGTGGAAACCTTTTCCTCCATCAGTATCCGTGTGATTTTCGCTGCTCCTGCACCGTGCAGGGCAAGCTCAAATATCCTTTCGATAATCCACTTGGTATCCGGGTCAATCAGAAGGTGTCCCGTCTGCTCCGGGTCCTTTCGATACCCTAGGGGTGCATAGGCTCCGTAATGGGCACCATTAGCAAAGCGGGTGCGGAAGGCTGCCTTGACCTTCTTGCTGGTCTGTCTGGCGTGCATCTCATTCAGGATGTTTAAAAACGGGGCAAGCTCATTATCGCCGTTAAGGGTATCCACGTTGTCATTGATGGCAATGTAGCGTACTCCCTTGCTTGGGAAATAAAGCTCCGTGTACTGCCCGGTCAGAATGTAGTTTCTGCCAAGACGTGACAAGTCCTTTGTCACAACACAGTTGATTCTGCCATCCTCGATGTCATCAATCATCCGTTGGAACTCCGGGCGGTCAAAATTGGTGCCGGACCATCCGTCATCAATGTATTCACCCACCACGTTCAGACCGTGTTCGTGGGCGTATTCCCGGAGCATCATCCGTTGGGTGCGGATACTTCCGCTTTCTCCCTGAAGCTCATCGTCCCGGCTCAGACGAAGGTAAAGTGCCGTGTTATAAATGGTTGTATTGTTTGGTTGTTTCATCAAAATCCTCCTTTTTGAAACAACCCACGCTTACAATACTGCCTGTAAAAATATTATAGCGTAAGCATGGGTGATAATCAATGTATTTAAGCAGAAATCTTACCTTCCGCAGTGTATAGCATTACATCCGTAAGCAGGGCATCCAGCTTCTTACCGTTTGTGGCAAAGTGTTCGGATATCTCAATGTGGTTTTTCCCATACACAAAATACTGTTTTCCGTCCTCAGCCATAAGGACCTTTCCTGCCGGCGATTCCGTACCGTTTCGGTTCTTTCCCATAGGCATCCTCCTTTCCTTGGTTCCCGGCATCCAAAGATGCCGGCTATCGGTTTCTGTCTTCCTTTTTTGCTTCCTGTTTGAGTTCTGCTAAAAGCTCCGGTGGTATCCGGTCCATGAGCCGGTGTAGCTCCCTTAATTCGCTTTCCTGCTTCGCCCGTTCCATTGCATTCTTTAGTTTTCCGCTTTCCCCGGCTTTTGCCCGGGCTTCCAGTTCCCTGTTTTGGGAAATCAAATCGTCGATGGTAACCTGATACTTCTTTAGCTGCCCGAGGAAATTCTCCATCTGGGGAAACCACTTCCGTAAAAGCTGTAACGCTTCCTCCTTCTGTTTTCCGGCGTTAAACACGGTGATGTTATCCAATGTCTGCACGATTTTCTTTCCCTGTTTGGTAAGGCTGACCGCCTGCTTAAAGAGCCTTGTGGGGATATGCTTTCTTCCCGTGACTTGGGCACTTTCTCCACGTTCCAAGTCAGGATACTTCTCTGCCATGTAAGCATGGAAATCATCCTGCCATTTGGTAAGGCTTGCCCGGTTTCCGATAACCTCCTTGGCACAAAGCCGGTTATCCTTGGTTAGCGGAACAAAGGTCAGGTGCAGATGGGGTGTTTTCTCGTCCATGTGTACCACCGCAGAAATGATGTTTTCCCTGCCGACCCGGTCCGCAAGAAACTCCGTAGCCCGTTTAAAATAGGCTGCCGTTTCCTGTGTGGATTTCCCTTTGAAAAACTCCGGGCTTGCGGTAATTAACGTATCCACAAACCTTGTGCTGTCCTTTCTTGTACGACAGCCGGATTCCTCGATTCGGTGCTTGATAAATCGTGAATACCGCTCCTTCGGTTTGATGGTGTGGAAGTTGTATTTACTGCGTTCCGTATCAATGTCGGGATTACTGGCATACCGTTCTTTTTTCCGTTCGTGGTGGGCTTCCAGAGCCCCGGATGGGGCTCCCTTGTGCTTTGCAAATCGTAAAATAGCGTATTGTGGCATGTAACTCCTTCCCGTCCACAAAAGAGTGGACATTTCTTTATTTTCAAGGTACGGCTCATCGATGAACTAAGAAAAGTCTACACTTATTTTTCATGCTGTGCCGTATATCCGAAAGGCAGGAAATATAGGACATTTGGCAGGACTTTCCGCTTTTACGGAAATGTGGTAGAATGGAGAAGAAAATGATTATGAGGAGATGATACTGTGGCATTAACCATACAGGAACGATTAAAAGACCTACGGGTAGAGCGGGGACTGACCTTGGAACAGCTTGCCGGTGAAACCGGGCTGTCAAAATCTGCCCTCGGAAGCTATGAATCGGAGGATTACAAGGATATCAGCCATCACGCCATCAACCGTCTGGCTGACTTTTACGGTGTGACTGCCGATTATCTGCTTGCCCGGACAGAAACAAAACGTCACCCGAATGCAGAGCTTTCTGACCTGCATCTGAGTGACGAAATGATAGAGCTATTAAAGAGTAAACGGGTGGATACGGCACTGCTCTGTGAACTGGCAACCCACCCGGATTTCACAAAGCTTCTTGCCGACATACAAATCTATGTGGAAGGGATTGCATCCATGCAGATACAGAACCTGAATACATGGGTGGATGTGGCAAGGGCTGAAATCATGGAAAAGTATCAGACAACGGAACAGGACAAAACCATGTATCTGTTGCAGTCAGCCCATGTGGAAGAAGGCGACTATTTCCGTAGCCGGGTACATAAGGACATGGACGGCATTTTAGAAGATATCAGAAACGCCCACGTTGGAAGAAATGACGGAGCACCGAAGACCTCTGTGGCAGAAGAACTGCGACAGGATTTGGAGGAAGTGGCAGCCTTTGAAGGAAGCCGGGCAGAACAGCTTCTGTTGGTTTTCTGTAAGCAGACCAAGCTCCGTTACAATAAGCTGACAGAGGAAGAAAAACAGGCACTGATGCGGATAATGCAGAAGTCGGAGTTGATGAAAAGCCCTATTTCACAGAGGGGCAGGAAGAAATAAAATATGTATACTTAAAGATGCTTTGAGAGGTAACATTTATGGGATTTCGTACACTTGAAATTAGTCATGCAGCAGAAATACACATAAAAGAAGGGCAATTGGAAATCACAACAGACGATGGAATTGCAGTTGTGCCGATAGAGGACTTGAATCAGATTATGGTACATGGTGCTAATATACGACTTTCTACAATGGATTTATCTATCTTAAGTCAAAATAAGGTGGCACTGATGACGCTGGATGACAGATATTTACCGACAGCCATTGTGTTGCCATTTGAAGGTCATGCAAGGCAGTCTAAATTAATGCATGCACAAATAAATACTACACATGAAAAATATATGGAATTATGGATTGATATTATAAAACAAAAGATAAGTAATCAATCCAGAGCTTTGTCTATTATGGGTTTGGATGGTGCGGAAAGAATTGCAGAGCATGTGGCAACTGTAGATGAGGAAAATGTGGATTACTGTGAATCATTAGCTGCTAAAGAATATTTTGCATATTATCATGAGGGATTTAACAGAAGAAGTGAGGACCCTATCAATAGCAGACTGAATTATGGCTATGCTGTTGTAAGAAGTGCAATTGCAAGAAAACTGGTGGCAACGGGTTTTCATCCAACTTTTGGAATACATCATGACAATCAATTGAATGCATTTAATCTGGCTGATGATTTGATAGAACCGTATCGTGCAATAGTTGATTTAGTAGCACACAACAATATAGCGTCAAACATTCAGTTGACAAAATCAGAAAGAAGAGAATTGGCGCATGTATTACATAATGCCTGTATTGTCGATGGAGTCAAGGTTAATGTAATGTCGGCGATTGATATTATGGTGGAAAGTTTGAAGAGGATTATTTTAGATGCTTCGACGGAAAAATTAAAGGTACCAATGATTCTGCCGATTGAAAGTATGGAGGGAATTACGGAATGAGATTACTTGTTATTCTTAGTCCAACAGATAGATGGGGAACTAAAACAGAGTATACGAGGCTTCGAAAGTTTTTACATAAAGATGGCTATTTGCGAATAGCACCGGAAGCGTATATGCGGATAGTGCAAAATAGGAAAGCATCCGAAAAACATTACAGACGAATTGAAGAGTACGCACCTAAAACCGGAACAGTAAGACTTTTACGTTTGACAGAGAAGCAATATAATAACATATATTTGGTGACAGGAGAAGCAGATTATCAGGAAAAAGTAGTTGGCATAAACAGTCATATTATGTTATAATGAGACTTGTAACAGACTAATTATCTATATTTGGGAAGTTAATAAAACTTTGTACTAAATATAGTGGTTGAATGACCCGCCAAAAATGGTGCATCGTTCAACGAAAGTGGGATGTATATCCCACGATATGCGAATATTGGGCAGGATTGTGTGAGTGCGCAGCACAAAACAATCCGCTGGTATCATCGTTGGAGCTTTTGACCCCAACATCATTTATCGTATGTCATAAAAGGAGGAGAATCATGTTTAGAGAGATGCGACGTTTTAAGCAGCTGCTGCCACAAGAAGCAGCCGTAGATATTTTGAACAGAAACACTAGCGGAGTTTTAGCGTTGACCGGAGACGATAATTACCCATATGCAGTTCCTATCAGTTATGTTTACAACGACGGGAAGCTGTATTTTCATTCTGCAAAAAGCGGTCATAAAATTGATGCAATAAAAAACCATGAAAAAGTATCATTTTGTGTGATTGATCAGGATCAGATTGTACCGAAGGAATATACCACGTATTACAGAAGTGTTATTGCTTTTGGCAAAGCACATCTTGTAGAGGATATGGATGAGATGCGCCGATTTGCAACGGCACTCGCCATGAAATATTCAGCTGACTTCAAAGATGGGATTTCCAAGGCGATCGATTCTTCCATCAAAAACATGGCAATCATCGAAATGACTATTGACCACATAACTGCCAAAGAAGCAATTGAACTGGTTAATGAAAAAAAAGGATAGGCATCTGCCTATCCTCATTCTTATGAGACATCGGGGATTCGAACCCCGGACAACTTGATTAAAAGTCAAGTGCTCTACCAACTGAGCTAATATCCCATCCTTCAGGAACTCTTGCACTCCCAACTGGGCTAGCTGGATTTGAACCAGCGACTGCAGGAGTCAAAGTCCTGTGCCTTACCGCTTGGCGATAGCCCAAGGTTTTCACCTCATCAGTAAGGTGAGGGTGGGTACAGGGATTCGAACCCTGGGCCTTCAGAGCCACAATCTGACGCGCTAACCAGCTGCGCTATGTTGAATGACCCGCCAAAAATGGTGCATCGTTCAACTATACCCTCTACCTGCTAATCAAAGAGCTTTACTTCTGTGACTGACACGGGCACAGAAACAAAGCTCTTTTTGTCTGCTTCAAAATCGACACCCCGAATCCAGTCCCCGACTTTTCGCAGACCCGCAGATAGAGGGTATAACACACTAGACTTTGCAAGCAAAGTCCGTGTGCCAAAAAGGGGCGTTGCCCCCTTTGGATTCCCCCGTCATTTCCGTTTCTCGGATACAAAACCGACCTTGCCGTTTTTACATCCTCACCCCGGAAATCAAAGAAGCACCGTCGCCATCTTCAAAGGGGATGTTGACAGTGCTTCTTTATAATTATCCAAAAGTTGCTTTCTTGCAATACTGTGTAAGCGTGGGTTGTGGTGTAGTATCTTTAACTAAGGGAACCTCCTCGTTCCCATTTACTTATGGCCTTGTCGGTAATATGTAAATATTCTGCCAGTTCTCTTTGAGACATATTTCTTTCCTTCCTTTTTCTTGCAATAAAACAGCCTGTTTTCATAGCATCCATAAGTCCCCTCCTTTCATCTCATAATATATCGTAAACTGATAAATCAGTAAACCGACTGATAGTTTACTCATTTGTAAGTTACCATCTACGATTATTTCATTAAATTCAAATTATCGTTCAAACGACAAATATCTCATTGAAAAGTCATTCTGCCAAAATCACCTTCTACAAGCATTCCATATTCTGTTCCTTCCAGTGCAAATTTTACTATACTTATTATTAATTCAAAAGCATACGTTCAAACTGCTTCTTAATTAAAAAAAGCTTAGAAGATACTTTTCTCCTCTAAGCCTTTATACTTTATCACAGAATGCTTTTTACCTTATTTTTTCCTCATAATCAAGAGGCCTTTTTCTCTTTAATCGTACCTTATGAGTCTTCCTACTACTCTTTACATATTTTCCGATTTTTTGTCGCTGTATATCACGGTCTTAAATTCAATGACAATTGCTCCTTTTAGACCATACATTTTGCCACTTAAAAACTTTCCATCATTTCTACTGTATTAGGACTTTCATAAAAAACTTTCTAAAACTAGTGGGCCACAAAGTGGGCCATTTTTCAAAAACTTATATGAATTTATATGGAGTTATATCCGAGTCCCAAATCCGCTAAATGCTCTAGCTATCAGCATTTAAAGGCTTTTAACGACTTATACGGACATACATGAAATCAGGCAAATAATAACGATACCTAGTTTCATTTTATATTTATCCTCCTTAAACTCCTTAATGATTCTCGTCTTTCACTTTTTATTTGTAAGTATCTGTAAAACGGCTGATGATGGTCGCGGCTTCTGCACGGATCGTCTCACCCTGAGGTTTCAGATTTCCATTATCTCCGGTAAAGATTTTCTCTGCCACGCACCATTTCATCGGTGTCTGCGCGAACTCATTCACCTGATCTGCATCTTTAAATGCATCCAGCCCTTCCTGGTTTGATACATCATACTTTTTATACGTTGCATACCTGTACATCATAGCTGCCACCTGCTCGCGGTTGATGTTATCATTCGGTCCGAACATACCTGTTCCCGTATAACCGGTCGCAATTCCTTTCTCCGCCGCCCATAGTACCGCATCCGTATAGAATTGTCCGTCTGCCACATCCGGGAACCGATCCGTATATTCCATTTTAGGGCTTCCTTCCATACGCCACAGAATCGTTGCAAACTGTGCTCTTACCAGTTTGCCCTGCGGTGCGAAAACAGTTTCTTCCATCCCGGTCATCAGACCTTTCAGATATACATCATATACATAACTGTGATACCAATCATTTTCGGCCACATCTTTGTAAGGGAGTTCCGGTATTTCCTCCTGTGCCGGAATCCTGAAAGCAGTAACAGAGTGCGGCGCAAGATTATAATCCAGTGTTTCTCCGCTTTCCACGGCAGTTTTTACCACATCCACATTGTCAGGATCGTCAAGCGTGTTTTCATCATCTACATTTTCTGATGTCAGATACCAGACTTCCACATTTGTCCCTGTCAGATCTCTTCCGTCAACATTGATCCTGACCGGGGTTTCATCGTCTTTCCGGTTGTTTACTACAGTCACATAAGTATTTCCTTCTTCATCCTTTGAAGAAAGCACTTTGACCGTCGGGACGTCTACCGCACCATTACTTCCGCTGTAAGTATAGTACGCAACATTTCCTTCTAATGTCTGGCCAACCTCTGTGCTGCCGGTCATATTGTTAAAGATTGAAAACATCTTTGCAGATGGTGTGGATACAAAGCTTACCGTACCGTCACTGTTTTTAATTGCCTGTATCACACATTGTGAACCTGCTCCCAGAGAATCCTGTTCATACGGATAATCCACCAGACAATGTTTGTTTATATACGGTGTGCCAAGATTAATATAATCAATCATCTCATTGGCAATGTATACCGCATGCCCGATTGAACGGACAAACTTTGAATTATACTGGTAAATACCAAATTCTGAGAGAACCGGGACTTTATTCATTCCCGGGGCTGCCGCTTCCATACGATCCACAAGTGCCTGAACACGCGTGATATTATAATCCAGAGAGCGTCCCAGGATTTTCTCATAAAACATCGGATCATCCTGCGTGATCAGGTTGGTACTGTCGCTGTACGGATGTATCACAACACCGTCATAATATTCATTGTAACCTTTCTCCTTCATCAAGGTTGTGAACTCTTCCCAATAAATACAGGAGTAAACATTTATTTCCATATCCAACTGTTCTGCAATGTCTTTCAGTGCCCTGTAGTAATCCACAAATCCGTCCTGCACAGTCTGATATGCAGCCGTGATTACACTGCCGCTTGCCGGGATATTTCCGTCTGTGCCGTCGCCAAATGTGATTTTTCCTGTATCATAATCAAATGTGCAGACATTCTGCTGCCCTTTTCCCGACAGTGAATCTACGATCGTCCACTGTGTTCCTCCGACATATACCGATACACTTCCCTGCGTAACAGGCAGATATTTAACAAAACGTTCCTGTCCAGCTGTCCCGTCACTGTTGGCGGCCGAAGTACGCCAGTCTTCTTCTTTCACAGTTCTGGTATTCTGTCCGAAATTCATCGTTCCGCCATCGATATAGCAGTCTGTTGTGCTGCGTCCGCTTGCCCTTCCATCCATCCAGTAGGTCTGGGCATAATAGCCGATTTCATTGCCGATTTCAAAATTAGTCACGCCGTACGGTTCTTCATGGCCGTTTTTAGCACGCTCCGCTGCCCAGTCAATGCCGCCGTTCGGGTTGCTGCCGTCATTAGGTGCGTTCAGATATTCAAACAAATCTGCTGCATCTGCCGCACTTCCCTGCCCCATGCCATAAACCCAGATCGCATCCGAGTCCAGTTCATCGTAAATCCATGTCATCGCCTCATCGACACCAAAATTCGGAGTGATCGGCTGATTGCTGTCGGGCAGCCCATGGACAGTTTTCTTTCTCTGCTCCACCGGTCCGATACTTCTCTTCCAGTCAAACAGATTTGATACCGTACCTCCCGGATAACGGATTGAACCAAATCCCGCTTCCTTTACATATTCATTAAACTGCTCTTCGATTTTTTCTTCCGCGGCATTATATGAACTGTAACCGTCATTATGATACCTGTGATTGATTCCAAACATATTATCAGAAATCTCTCTCAACTCATCTGATGTATCAACAGAGATTAAAATTTTCACAGAAGCCCTGTATGCTGTCATCGCAGCCTCGAGATTTCCATACACTTCCCGAAGTGCCGCCAGTTCCTGAACATCACTATTAAGAAACGCTTCCGCAGCAGTAATCTTTTCCAGCAGATTCTGAACGGCTTCATCATCCTCTGAACCGCTGAGCCCCTTCGCCTCTTCCACCAGATTTCTCAGGCTCTGAAGCTCTTTAACTGCTGCATGCTGAGAATAAATCGACTCAGCCATATCTTCACTGATCACCGATTTATAAAAACGCAATTCATCTATATTTCCTTTTATTGCACCGGCCGCCTGAAGATTTTTATGGATTCCAACCAGCACATCTGTTGTGCCATCATAATAATCTCCGCTCAGCTGGTTTGTATTTATAAGTTTTCCGTTAAGATAAAACTGAACCGTCTTCGTGCTGTGATTGCTTGTAATGATCACATGATTCCAACTGCCGAGCTCCGTATTTTCCGCACACATGGAATCACTTCCTGTAAGATAGGTTCCATATGTAAGTCCGGAATTCAAATACAGAATTGTTCTTCCGCTTCCGGTCTGCTGGAACAGGTTCATATTTGATGTAGAAGATGCAAATGCATCATCATCATATTTTACCCATGCCGCAATGGAAAAATCCTCCTGCGCCGCATTTAAAATACCTGCAAGCCTGATATCCGAATCTGCCTGTTTTGTAAATTGCACCGAACCGCCCGAAACCCCGCCGTCATTTTGCAGCGTCACTCCTGCGCCGACCAGTTCTGCCGTATACTCAGACCCTGAAGCCTGATTATCCATTGTACCATTATCAAAGCTCCAGTAACCTGCCAGATTCTGTGTCAGATCTGGTTCTGCTGCTTTTACTTCTGCTGCAGCCGCTCCGGGCAAAACAGTCGTTGCAGTCATGCAGATTCCCAGTAAAAACGCCATTAACTTTTTCATTCTTTTTCCCATAATTTAATCCTTTCCATAAAATGATAACATCAGTTCAATCCTTTGTTTCCATCAATATCACTTCTCCGTACGGGAAGGAGATCTCGACCTTTTCACCCGCAAATTCATTGCTCACACACAGGCTGTTATATGGAGTCAGTGTATGATGGGATAAGGGATATTTCGCGCCGGATATATTGAAATCCGTCACGGACATTCCCAACGGAAATACGGAAAAATAAGGACCGAATGCCTCCGCCCTTCTTAGTACAAAATCTTGATTCAGAAGCCTTATCTGATTATGGCTGTCCACGATCCTTGCATCTGCGCCCGCATCCAGGGCAAGCTTAAGGCTCTGGACATTAGCCCATGTATGATCCATGCGCAGTCCCGTACCTCCTATAATAAGGATATGTTTTCTTCTCAGATCCATACAGAGGCGGAGTGCTATCTCTGTGTCTGAAGCATCTTTTACCGGATTGAACTTCCTCATCGGAATATTCTTCCCTCTGTAATACTCAAGCACTTCTCCGGAAGCACTGTCAAAATCCCCAACGATATAATTCGGATTAATTCCATGCTCATATAAGAACATCAGCCCTTTATCTACGCCAATAATAACTTCTGTATCTTCATCGTTTAAAATACCAAGCGCGAACTCTTCTTCTATCATTCCGCCGCTGACAATTACCGTTCTTTTATTCATAGTCTTTAAAAATCTCCATAAATCCTGAAACATTGTCTTCGATATTACCTTTAAAAACCGCAGAACCCGCAACAATTATGTTGGCTCCCGCATCCAGAACTTCTCTCGCATTCGTGTGATAAATCCCCCCATCCACCTGGATATCCGTATTCAGGCCTTTTTCATCAAGCAATCCTCTGAGTTCCCTGATTTTATCCAGAGATTCCGGGATAAATGCCTGTCCGCCGAACCCCGGCTCCACCGACATTACCAGAAACATCTCTGCCTGATCCAGATACGGAGCCAGGACCTCAACCGGTGTATCCGGCTTAATAGAAATGCCCGCTTTCATCCCACAGGCATGAATCTTGTCCAGAGTTGCCTGCAGATCTTCACATGCTTCATAATGAACAGTCAGGATATCTGCTCCCGCTTTCTGAAATGCTTCCACATAACGTACAGGTTCGGTAATCATCAGATGCACATCCATTACCTGGTCTGCCACTCCCTGAATTGACGCGAGGACCGGCATCCCGAAAGAAATACTCGGGACAAATATCCCGTCCATCACGTCAAAATGTAAATATTCTGCCCCCATTTTTTCTGTCGTTTTAATCTGCTCCCCCAGCACCTTAAAATCAGCTGACAATATCGACGGCGCTAATATCGGCCTCATGTCTGTTTCCTCCTTTTATGTGACGTTGTGATTTTATTCCAATGATATCGAAAAATCCGGTATCCTAATACCTCTTTTTCTGCTGCAGCTCATTATACATTTCCAGATAGTTTTCATACCGGATCTTATGGATTTTTCCTTCTTCAACGGCACATTTTACCGCACACCCCGGTTCATGGACATGGTCACATCCGTTGAAACGGCATTTTCCTTCATATGGTGCAAATTCCCGGAAATAATACTTCAGTTCCTCTTTTTGGAAATCATTTACATAAAGGGAACTAAAACCCGGCGTATCCATAATAAATGATGTTTCATCTACAGAAATCAGCTCTGAATGCCGGGTCGTGTGTTTCCCGCGCGCAATCTTTTTGCTGATACTTCCGGTTTCCATCTGTATCTTTGACTGCAGGCAATTAATCAGAGAAGATTTTCCCGCTCCTGAAGGACCGGCGACAGCAGTCGTCTTTCCTTTCAGGATATCCCGTATTTCCACGATATTCTCTTCCTCCAGCGCACTTGTAAAAATCAAAGGATATCCCGCAGGACGGTAAATCTCCTCCAATGCTGACAGTTCTTCCTTTGACACAAGGTCTTTTTTGTTGAAACACAATACCGGCTCAATCCCTTTTTCTTCCATCATTACAAGAAATCGATCCAGCAGATTAAAGTGCGGTTTCGGGTCTGCCGCCGCGAAAATAACCAGTGCCTGCTCGATGTTCGCCACTGCCGGGCGGATCAGTTCATTTTTCCGCGGAAATATCCTGATTATATTCCCTGTCTTCTGAGCTTCATCCAGAATTTCAATTTCAACATCATCGCCGACAAGCGGCTTTTGCTTATCCTTTCGGAAAATTCCTTTTGCTTTACACTCATAAATACCGGATTCCACCACATGAACGTAGTAGAATCCGGCAATACCTTTCACTATTTTACCCTGCTTCATTATTCCTCCGGAATATTCGTCCCTGAATCCCCACCGGAATCAGGATTCTTTTCGTCGCCCATATCCGGACCAAGACTTACGACAAAATCAATCGCCGTACCAGCAGGCATCTCTGTTCCCGGTGCTACCGACTGGCTGATTACTTTGCCCGGTGTCACATAAGAATTATGCTCCTCTGTCACAGCACCGATGGAAAATCCAAGTGCGGTCAGTGCCTGCTCCGCAGCTTCACGGCTCTTATTCGTCAAAGTCGGAACTGCAACCATCTGGATCTCCGGTCCTTTGCTGACTGTGTATTCAATCACTGTTCCCGTATCAACTTTATTCCCCGATTTTTTCTTCTGGGAAATGACAGTCCCGGCTTCCTTGTCGCTATACTCTTCTGTAGCCTGACCGATAAGGCCTAATGCTGCCAGTTCCGCCTCTGCCTGAGCCGCAGTCATTCCTACAATATTAGGTATTTTAACCTTCTCAGCTCCAAGGCTGACGATCATCTTGACCGTTGTCCCTTCCTGCACTTCCGTACCGGCCGGCGGATCTGTCGAAATGACCTTTCCGGCTTCGATATTACTGTCATATTGTGACTCTGCCTCCACGACCAGTTCCTTGTCCGCCAGAAGCTTCTGTGCCCGCTCCTCACTTTCACCTACCACATCAGGAACAATTACATTCTTGATTTCTTCCCCGGTGCTGACTATAACCTGAATCTCTGTGTTTTTGTCAACTTTCGTGTCAGCTTTCGTCTTCTGTTCCATGATCTGCCCCTTCTTATAGTGATCCGAAGGCTCTCTGCCGACAACAACATAACCAAGCCCTCGCTTATTCAGGGCTTCCTGTGCCTGTTCTTCGGTCATTCCCAGCAGATTCGGTACAATTGCCTGCCCTGTTTCATTCTCCTGTGTTATGCTCGGGACAGACTTGAATAACCCGAAGGCTTTTCCTACCATAAATAATACCGCAAAGGCAATGATTACAGCAGCTACGATCATCAGGATTTTCATCACCTTACGGGTATCCTGACTTGTATCATCCTTACGGTCTCCGCTTTTACGATCATTACGCCTTCCGTTCCCGGTATAATCATCACCTATATCATAACCGTCATCTTCATCATCATGACTCTTACGGTTATTATATTCTTCCTCCTCCGGTCTTTCCCTTCTGCGGCGTCTCTTCTGCAGACGGTCGATTTCTTCTTCAGACATAACCACCGTCGCCGTAGCTCCTGCCGGCTTTCTTCCGGCTTTCGATGCATCTGCATCAATATTCACCATAGCACGCTTCAGATCAGTAATCAGCTCCTGGCAGTTCTGATATCTGCGTGCCGTACTCTTCTGGACACATTTTAAAATAATATTTTCCAGGCTTCTCGGAATATTCTTTACTTCATCGGACGGGCGCGGAAAATCATCCTGCAGATGTTTTAACGCAACCGTAACCGTAGAATCCCCGTCATACGGGACATGCCCCGTCACCATCTCATAAATCGTGATACCTGCAGAATAAATATCGCTCTTTTCATCAACAATACCGCCCCTTGCCTGTTCCGGGGAGGTGTAATGCACAGACCCCATCACATTCGTGCTGATAGTACTCGTAGATGTCGTCGCGCGGGCGATGCCGAAGTCCGTCACCTTCACCTTACCGTCATTGGAAATGATAATGTTCTGCGGCTTGATATCCCTGTGGATAATATGCTGGTTATGTGCCGCCTGGATTCCGGTAACCATCTGAATTGCAATGCTGATGGTCTCCTTAGCACTGAGACGTCCCTTTTTCTCAATATAATCCTTCAGTGTGATGCCTTCCACAAGCTCCATGACCATGTAATACAGCCCTCTGTCCTGACCCACATCATAGACATTCACTACATTCGGGTGCATGAGTCCTGCAGCTGCCTGTGCTTCACTTAAAAACTTCTGGATAAATACTTTATCTGAACGATAGTCGCTTTTTAATACTTTCACGGCCACAAACCGGTTCAGCTTGTGATCCTTCCCCTTATATACGTCTGCCATGCCCCCGGAACCGATCCGTTCCAGAATCTCATAGCGTTTCCCCAAAAAGATTCCTTCCTTCAACATATACTCACCTCATTATTCCGTTAAGGTAAAAGGCTCTGCAAGTACGACACCGATGTTATCCGTGCCGCCGTTTTCTTTTGCCGCTGCCACCAGGGATGTCCCAGCTTCCACAATGTCCCTGCTCCCCTGTACAATGTGGAACAGCTCTTCATCCTCTACCATATTGCTCAGTCCGTCCGTGCACATCAGAATGATGTCCCCTCTTTTCAGACGGTGCTCATAAAAATCTACTTCAACGTTCTCCTTCGCGCCGATCGCACGGGTAATGATATTCTTATCCGGATGATGCTTTGCCTCTTCCGGCTTGATGCCGCCCAGACGGACCATCTCTTCCACCAGAGAATGGTCTTTTGAAAGCTGTAAAATCCCCTGATTGATCAGGTACAGACGGCTGTCACCGACATTCGCAAAATACATCATCTGATTCACTATTGTGGCCGCCACCACGGTCGTTCCCATTCCCTTCAGATGCGGGTCCGAAGAAGCTTCCCTAATAATCTCGGTGTTTGCTGTTTTGATTGCAGAGACCAGTGCCCTCTCCACGTCGGTGTCTGTACTCTTCTTTAACTCCCTGCAAAGTACCTCCACCGTATATTTTGACGCATAATCGCCTGCCTGATGTCCGCCCATTCCGTCTGCCACCACGAACAGATTCGGAAGAGAGCCCAGCGGCTTATTAGTCGCATAGACATAATCCTGATTCACCTGTCTTACCATTCCTACGTCTGTAATCGCAAATGTTTTCATGGTTTTCTCCTTTCCTGTTGCAAAGTTGTGGACACCCTTCTCCTCAGCTGACCGCAGGCTCCGTCAATATCCGCACCCATCTCTCTTCTTATAGTAACATTTATTCCGTTTTTTTCAAGTTTATTTTTAAAATTAAGAGCACTTTTACGGCTCGGCTGTTTAAAGTCTCTTTCCTTGATCGGATTTACCGGAATGAGATTCAGATGGCAGTTTCTTTCTTTTAAAATCCTGATAAGCTCTCTCGCATCTTCCTCATTATCATTGACTCCTTCCACAAGGCTGTACTCAAAAGTAATCCTTCGTCCGGTTTCCTTAAAATAATCATCGCACGCTTTCAGCACTTCATCCAAATGATATTTATTTGCCACCGGCATCAGCTTCTTTCTTTTTTCCTGTGTGGAGCCGTGCAGAGAAAGCGCCAGTGTTATCTGCAGATGCTCATTTGCCAGATCATACATTTTCGGGACAATCCCACAGGTTGACACAGTCACATTTCTCTGACTGATATTCAGTCCGTGTTCATCTGTCAGCAGGCGGATAAATTTTAGCAGATTATTATAATTATCAAGCGGCTCACCTGTTCCCATCACCACCACATTCGATATACGTTCGCCGATGATTTTCTGAATCTCATAAATCTGTCCCACCATCTCCGCCGGAGAAAGATTTCTCTCCAGCCCGTCCAGTGTGGAGGCACAGAAACGGCAGCCCATCCGGCAGCCCACCTGGGAAGAAATGCATACCGAATTGCCATGTTTATACCGCATCAGAACGCTTTCCACCAGGTTGCCGTCATAAAGCTGAAACAAAAATTTATTTGTTCCATCTAAGGAAGACTGCTGCCGCTTCACCATAGCCACCGGAAAAATCACATATTCCTCTTCCAGACGGTTCCTAAGAGTCAGCGAAAGGTTCGTCATCTCCGAAAAGCTGTCCGCCAGCTTAACATGAAGCCACTCATAAATCTGTTTTGCCCGAAAGCTCTTTTCCCCAAAAGCTTTCATTTCCTCCTGCAGTTCCTCATATGTATAGGAACGAATATCTTTTTTCATATATTAATTTCCTTATTTATTATTTGAATCATTACAGTTCCGCTTCATACACGCCAGAAAGAATCCGTCACTTTGGTGGATTCCCGGAAGGAGCTGGATCATTCCGTTTTCCTCCACATCAGCCCGAAGCTCACTGCAAAGCCGTTCCCTGATATCCGTCAGTGAAAACTCCGGATATTTCTCCAAAAACCAGTGTACATTGTCCTGATTTTCGGCATGGTTGATCGTACAGGTACTGTAGATGAGCGTTCCTCCCGGTTTTACATACGTCCGGACATTCTCTAGTATTTCCCGCTGCAGCCCGGCAAGCTGTGCTGCGCCTTCCGGTGTTGCCTTATACTTCAGATCTGTCTTTTTGCCAAGCACTCCAAGGCCGGAGCACGGCAGGTCCGCCACGACAATATCCGCTTTTTCAACGGAATCAGCATCAAATACAAGTGCATCCTGCTGTACGGCACGAATATTCAAAAGTCCGGTACGGTCAATATTTTCCTGTATCAGATCTACTTTGTATTGTGTAAGATCCCTTGCTTCCACCATTCCGCTTCCGTTCAAAAGCTCTGCCATATGGAGGGATTTCCCGCCCGGTGCGGCACAGACATCAATGATATAATCGCCCTCCCTGGGGGCTGCCGCCTCACAGACCAGCATGGAGCTGATATCCTGCACTGAAAAATATCCTTTTGCGAAGCTTTCCAGATCTCCGAGGTAATCATAACCTGAAATCCTGCAGGCATACGGCAGATAAGGATGCCTCTGCACCGTCACGCCTTCTGCCGCAAATATCTCTTCCGGATTCCTGCTTTTATCAGACCAACGGATCGTAAGCGGTTTTTCTTTCTGGAAATCTGCCAGCATTGTTTCTATCGTTTCCGGATCATAAGTTTCCATCCAGAGTTCCAGGATGCACAAAGGCATGGAATACTGAACCGAAAGACGCGCTTTTGTCTCCTTTGGATAAACGACATCCTTTAAGCCCCTTGCCGTGCTTCTCAGCACGCCGTTCACAAAACCTCTCAGTGTCCCGAACCCTTTTTTCACCGCCAGCTTCACTGCCTCATTGCAGACGGCGGAATCCGGCACGGTATCCATGTATTTAAGCTGATACACGGCACTCCGCAATATATTACGGATCACCGGCTTCATTTTTTTTACTTTCACCTTTGAAAACCGGTCTAAAATGTAATCCAGCTCAATCATATGCTCCAGCGTGCCTTCCGTCACTCTGGTAATAAATGCCCGTTCCTTTTTATCGAGATACTGATATTTCCCCAGTACTTCACGGAGAACAATGTGGCTGTACATTCCTTTCTCCGTCACTTCCATCAGGATTCCGAGGACAATATCTCTCTCAGTTACCGGTTTAGTCATTCCTTCTTCTTCCTCCAATCAGAATCAGTCGAAGAAGCTGCAGAATCATAGAAGCCGCGCTTGCCACATAAGTCATTGCCGCAGCTCCAAGGACTGCTTTTGTCTGCTTTATCTCTTCCCCGTAAAGCATTCCACCAGTTTCCAGTGCTTTAACCGCGCGGCGGGAAGCATTAAATTCCACCGGCAGTGTCACGATATGGAACAATACCGCCAGAGAGAATAACAAAATTCCCAGATTAATAAATATCAAAGACGCATCCCCTGAAATCAACAGTCCGATGATAATCAGCGGCCAGGAAATTGCAGACCCGAAATTTGCCGCCGGTACAAGAGCACCGCGGATTTTCAAAGGTGCATACCCTACAGAATGCTGTACCGCATGCCCGCACTCATGGGCTGCGACACCGATCGCGGCAACTGATGCAGAACCGTAGACTGTATCCGAAAGACTCAGTGTCTTATTGCGCGGATCATAGTGGTCTGTCAGATTTCCCGAAATGTGGCGCACCTGGACATCATAAATGCCATTTGCTCTTAAAATGCGCTCTGCTGCTTCTTTTCCGGTCATTCCAAGACGGCTTCTCACCCTGGAATAGCGGTTAAACACCGAATTAACTCTGGCAGATGCCAGCATGGAAATCACAACACCGATTATAACAAGAATATAGGTTGGATCGTAATAATATCGAAACATACATTATCCTCCATTCAAAAAATAACTTTGTCATGACTACTGTTCTGACAAAAACACCGTACCTTCTGCCATCGGGTATCCACGGAGAAATGCTCCCGTGTCCATCCGTTTTTTGCCCGGCATCTGTACTTCTTCCACAACAAGCACGCCCCCTCCGGTCTGAACCGAAAAATGAGCTTTTCCCACCTGTACCACCGTTCCGGGTTCCGGCTTCGTATTCTGTGTATCTGCCGGTTCCTCCGCGATCCTGCTTTTCCAGATTTTCAGAACTTTTCCGTTCCAGTGCGTATATGCCCCCGGCCAGGAGGTAAGTCCCCTCACGAGACGTTCAATCTCTGCCGCCGGACGGCTCCAGTCAATATTTCCCAGTTTTTTATCCAGCATTCTCGCATAGGGAGTCGTCATCTCTCCCTGTTTTTCAGGCATAAGCTTTCCGGCAGCTGCGTCCTCCAGTGTTTTCACGCACAGCTTCGCCCCGGCCTCTGCCAGTTTATCATGAAGGCTTTCACCTGTATCATCCCCGGCAATCGGCACCTCTGCTTTCAGCAGCATATCTCCCGTATCCAGGCCTTCATCCATCTGCATCGTCGTCACTCCGGTCACCGTCTCCCCGCCGAGGATCGCCCACTGAATCGGCGCAGCCCCCCGGTATTTAGGAAGAAGTGATGCGTGTACGTTAATACATCCGTAAGGCGTCATTTCCAGAATCTCTTTCGGGAGGATCTGTCCAAATGCGACAACAACGATCACATCTGCCTGATATTTTTTCAGTTCTTCCACGCACTCCGGTCTGCGTATCCGCTGCGGCTGGTAAACAGGAATCCCTGCAGCGAGGGCGGCCTCCTTCACCGGAGGGAACTGCATTTCTTTTCCTCGTCCCTTCGGCTTATCCGGCTGCGTCACTGCAAGGCACACCTGATGCCCGGCTTCTGTCAGCGCCTGCAGTGTCCCCACCGCAAAATCCGGTGTCCCCATAAATATTACTCTCATTTATTCTTCATCCTCTCCATACTCATCGAATTCGTCATCCTCTTCCTCCGACGGGTCATGCAGACCGTCTTCGGCAAGCTCTACATATAATTTCCCGGACAAATGATCGATTTCATGACAGAATGCTCTTGCCAGAAGGCCTTCTCCCTCAATTTCAAACTCCTGCATATCAACATCCTGTGCACGCACTTTCACATAATTAGGTCTTGTTACGATTCCGTATTTTCCAGGTACGCTTAAGCAGCCTTCTTCTCCTGTCTGCTCTCCGGATGTTTCGATAATCTCCGGATTGACCAGCACAATCGGTCCTTCTCCCACATCAATAACCACAATCCTTTTCAATATTCCGACCTGAGGTGCGGCAAGGCCGACACCATTTCTTTCATACATGGTATCCAGCATATCTTCAATCAAAATCCGGGTACGAAGCGTCATCTTTGTCACTGTTTTGCACTGCTTCTCTAAAACTTCATCTCCAATTTCACGAACCTGTCTGATTCCCATAATAACCTCCTGTACTAAAAAATCTGCATCGGATTAAAATCAAATTGTATCCGCATACAGCCAAAACCGGAATTCATCTCAATATATTGTTCCATCCGGTTTTTCATTCTTATCAGTGTATCATATTTTTCCGCTTTCAGATAGAGTACTTTTCGATAAATATCATTTACTTTCCCGATTCCCGGACTTGCAGGGCCGATTACACTGACCGGCGCTTTTCCTTTTACCCGGGCTGCATATTCTTTCAAGAAATGGCATCCTTTTTCAAGATGCTCTTCATTCTCACAACTCACCAGCACCGCAAGAAGATGTGCGGCAGGCGGATATCCCATCATCTCCCGGTAGCGGATTTCTTCCCGGTAAAATGCTTCGTAGTCCTGTGCTGCCGCCGCTGTCACAGCGTAATGCTTCGGGCTGTAGGTCTGAATGACTGCCTCGCCTTTTTTCATCCCCCGGCCGGCTCTGCCCGCCGCCTGAGCCAGAAGCTGGAATGTACGCTCACCGGCACGATAGTCATCGGAATACAGCGACATGTCCGCCGCCAGCACTCCCACCAATGTGACATTTGGGAAATCATGTCCTTTCACGATCATCTGAGTCCCCACAAGAATATCTGCTTCCTCGTTGGCAAATGCGGATAAAATTTTTTCATGTCCGTCCTTTTCCCGTGTCGTGTCCATATCCATCCGAAGCACCCTCGCTTCCGGAAATGTCTTCTTCACCAGTTCTTCAACCTGCTGGGTTCCCGCACGGAACTCTCCCACATGAACCGAACCGCACTCCGGACAGAGTGCCGGACGAGGTTCTTCATGACCGCAGTAATGACAGACAAGCCTGCCGCCCTGATGATAGGACAGCGACACATCACAGTGCGGGCATTTGATCACATGCCCACACTCTCTGCAGGAAATAAAGCCCGCATATCCCCGGCGGTTCAGAAACAGCATACTCTGTTCTTTCCGATCCAGCCTGTCCTGAATCATCGCCGCAAGCTTCCGACTCAGGATAGAACGATTTCCTGTTTTCATCTCTTCTCTTAAATCCACCGTATAAACACGTGCCATCTCCTGCTGCCGGGAACGGGTCTTAAGTTCCAGCAGGCAGTATTCCCCGTTTCTCGCCCGGTACATAGCTTCCATCGAAGGGGTTGCAGAACCGAGCACTACGCTTGCCCCTTCCATCCCGGCCCTTGCAATGGCAGTTTCCCGTGCATGAAACCGGGGAACCTGCTCACTTTTATATGTGTTTTCATGTTCTTCGTCAATCACGATCAGCCCCAGATTCGGAAAAGGCGTAAATAATGCCGACCTGGGTCCGATCATCACATCCACTTCTCCTGCTTTTGCCCGCATCATCTGGTCATAACGCTCACCTGCCGACAGGCGGGAATGCATGATTGATACCCTGTTGCCAAAGCACCGGCAAAACCTCATGACCGTCTGAAAAGTAAGCGCGATTTCCGGTATCAGGACAATTGCCTGCCGCCCCATCGCTGCAACTCTGCGTATCATTTCAATATAGACTTCCGTCTTTCCGCTTCCCGTCACGCCATGCAGCAGATATGTCCCATAATTTTCTTCCTGATAGTCTTTCCAGAACCGTGCAACTGCATTCTCCTGTTCTTCTGTGAAATGAATTTCCGATGGTGTCAATTCCCTTTTTTTCACAGGATTGCGGAATACCTGCTCCGATTCCAGCACCGCGACATTCTGCTCTTCCAGCGAAGACACCACTGCGCGGGTAATGTTCAGTTTCTTAGTTACCAGTTCATAGTCAAGGACCGGCTCATCAAGAAGTGCCGCAAGAAGCCTCGCCCTTGCCTTCTGATTCTTATGCAGATATTCCTCCAGCTTTTTCTTTCCGGCCTCTTCATCCAGAATAAGGCGGACTCGCCTTTTCACCTTTGCTTTTTCCTTCTGTTTAATCGGAAGCACAGTTTTCAATGCCTGAATCATCGTGCCGCCGTAATGCTCCTTCATCCAGGCTGCCAGAGCAACCATACGCCCCTCGATGGCAACACTGTTTTTAGCGACAGACTCTATCTCCTTCACCTTCGACAGATCATAATCGCAGGTTTTAGAAAATCCGACAATATATCCCTTTGTCAGGCGGCTGCCCTTGCCGAAAGGAACATTTACTTCCATCCCAATACAAAGTTCCCCTTCCAGACGGGAGGGGACTCTGTATTGAAATATTCTATCCAGTTTTTCATGTGTAATATCAATGATGATATTCGCGAACATACTTTTTATTCACCTGCTTTTAATTCTTCCAGTACTTCCCGGATCAGCACACGCTCATCCATCGGGTATTTCACGCCTTTGATCTCCTGATAATCCTCATGGCCTTTTCCCGCCAGTACAATGACATCACCCGGCTGCCCGTGCCCGATCGCATATTTGATTGCTTCTTTCCTGTCGCAGATTTCCACGTACTTTCCTGATGTTTTTGCAATCCCTGTCTTGATATCATCGATGATTGCCTGGGGCTCTTCAAAACGAGGATTGTCAGATGTAATGATCGTCAGATCTGCCAGACGTCCCGAAACCTCTCCCATCTCATATCTGCGGTCTTTGGAGCGGTTGCCCCCGCATCCGAACAGACACACCAGCCGCGCCGGGTTATACTCCTTCAGTGTAGTCAGGAGGCTTTCCAGGCTCATGGCATTATGTGCATAGTCAATCATAAGGGTGAATTCATCGGACACTTTAATCATCTCGATACGCCCTTTTACCTTCGCGACCTTAAGTGCTTTTTTAATATTGTCAACAGGCACGCCAAAATGCCTGCATACCGCAATCGCCGTCAATGAGTTATAAACACTGAATTTCCCCGGAATGTCGATTTCGACGTCAAAATCCATCAGTCCCGTGACATGATAAGCGACACCAAGATAGCCCGGCTTTGAAACCAGATGCGTATTTACCGCACGTAAATCTGCCTTCTCCGAAAGTCCGAATGTCTCCACCTTGCAGGCAGCCCCGGCAAAAACATCAGCATAATACGGATCGTCCACATTTGCAATTCCCAATCTGCACTGTTTGAACAACAATCCTTTACAATGCTTATAATCTTCAAAATCTTTATGTTCATTCGGTCCGATATGGTCTTTTCCGAGATTTGTGAAAATACCGATTTCAAACGGAATTCCCGCAGTCCGGTGAAGCATCAGCCCCTGGGAGGACACTTCCATGACAACACTGTCACACCCTGCTTCAACCATCTCCGCAAAATACTTCTGAATCGTATAGGACTCCGGCGTCGTATTCGCCGCCGGTATTTTTTTATCGCCGATAATCGCTTCGATCGTACCGATCAGGCCTACTTTATGGCCCACATCCTCCAGAATCGATCGGATCATATAAGTAGTCGTAGTTTTCCCTTTTGTACCTGTGATTCCGATCACTTTGAGCTTCTCCGCCGGATAATCAAAATATGCCGCTGACATCAATGCCAGCGCATAACGGGTATCCGGAACACGGATGACCGTCATATTTTCATGTGCTTCCACATCCTTTTCCACAATGACCGCCACCGCTCCTTTTGCCGCAACATCCTCAATAAATTTATGTCCGTCCACAACAGCACCGCTGATGCAGACAAACACAGAGCCCTGCTCCACCTTGCGAGAGTCGTTAATTAAAGTTGTAACTTCAATCCGGTCGCTCCCCTGAACCACCTCATAATCTAATCGTTCCAGTAATTTACTTAAAACCATCACATTTCCCTCCCCGGATACCAGTTTCTATGCATCATCTTATCATAATGCATTTTATTTATCTACTTCTTTTCACAAAATAGGCCCTGTTTCTTCTCTCACATTATGCTTCCCCTTCGGGACGGGGTATTCTGCATCCTTATTTCTTCTTAATAAAACTAGTATGATGCACCCTAAATAACGTACTGTTTCGCTGAGAATGCTTTTTCGAGAGTGCAGTTGTAAAAACGCAGGCGTAGCGGGCTACGCTGAGGCTTTTACAACTGTGCTATCGGGAAAATCATACTAGCCTTCATCACCGCATCCTTCCCGTATTTTTTCCGTATTGCTTCAACAGCGGCATTGAGCTTACGGTGCTTTTCGTCCGGTTCCGGAGGCACCTCCATGTCAAACAGGGATAACTGCTCCGGCTCCGATGCGGCGCAAAGCTTTGCGGTCCGGATGCCGAGAAGCCTGACCGGCTCTCCGTTCCATGATTCTTTAAAGAGCCTGCACGCCGTCTCAAACAGGACTTTGTCTTCATCCGTCGGTTTTGGAAGCTGCATCTGGTGAGACATAGACTGAAAATCATAATATTTGATTTCCATGCTCACCATGCCAGCTTTCTGCCCGGCTTTGCGAAGCCTTCTTCCCACGCTTTCTGAAAGCCATGAAAATACCTTTTCCGCCTCTTCATATGTCCTCACATCCTCGGAAAGTGTGGTGGAATTTCCGATTCCTTTTGCTTCCGCCTGTTCTGCCTGGACTTCCGAATCATCGATACCGTTTGCAAATTTCCAGAGCATTTTCCCGTGACTTTTCATATGGAGGGCTATCAGCTCCGGATCAGCTTTTGCCAGATCTCCGATTGTATAAATCTCTAGTATAACTCACGAAAAATAAGAGTATGTTTGGACGCCTATTTTTCGTGGGTGAAGAAACCTGTCAGCCTTACTTGGTTTTCTTCTTTCGGGTAAT
>SFGN01000159.1 GCA_004556565.1 Lachnospiraceae bacterium
GGGGTGATAGTTGTCGTTCTGATAGGAGGTTGTTTGATATGTTTATGGAGAAAATCCTCGCATTGATGGGGGATGTCCCTGTCCAGTTCTATCCGGTTTGTTATGCCTTTGGCTTCATTGCTTTTTTATGGATTGTGGATAAGTTCTTCCATATCTTTGTATCGCTGATAGACAGGCGGTGATTATATGAACCTTAGTATTGTTATGAAGGTTGTTGAATGGATGTTTCATGAGTTATCACTTCTGTTTGATATCCTTTGGAGACATTCCTACTGGGTGGGGATGTTTGTGATTGGTCTGCCCCTTCTTAAGAAGGTTGTAGATATATTTAGGCGACTTTTATAAATTAATAAGGAGGTGTTTGTTTATGTTGAAGATTAAGAATGCGGTTAAGAAGTATCGCTGTGTCCCTGTCGCCACTGGTGTTGCGTCTGTTGCTATGGCTTTCCCGGCTTTTGCTGAGGGGGCTACTCCGGCTACGGGCCTTGACAGCCTGTTAGCCACGTTTTCCGTGGTTACGGCCTGGCTCTGGAAGGAATGTGGGCTTCTGCTCACCTGGATTTTAAGCCAGCCTATCCTTTTGGCCGCCATGTGTCTGTTCTTCGCTGGCGCCGTGGTTGCGTTCTTCATGCGCATTTACCATCAGGTATGATTCAGAAGGGGACCCCGGTCCCCTTCCCCCATTGAGGTGATTTTATGATTGATTTATTCAACCTTTTTATAGATGTGATTCTGTTCCCCATGTCCCCGGATGCCTTTACCCTTGATACGAATATTATGTGGCAGTTCATGCTTTTAATCCTGTTACCCGTTGGCCTTATCCGTATCACGAAACAGCTTGTTAAGGGGGTGTTTTAATGTATGCGCTTTCTGTTCTACTCTTTGGCTTTGGCCTGTTTTGGATTGTCTTTTTTTGCTTATCATTTCTTTAAGTATCGCAATCCATATAAGCTCTTTATGGTCTTTGGCAAGAAAGGTAGTGGCAAGACTACGCTCATGTGTAAAATGGCACTTAAATACCGTAAGAAGGGGTGGCACGTCTATAGCAACGTGCATATACCTGGAACTTATCTATTATTAAACACTTTATAACAAACTTATTTTCAACTTTTCATGCAGAATAGAAGAAGTCCCAGCATAAGAGAATCTGCCGTATTTTCCGTCAGATTATTTTATCCTGAGACTTCTTGTGCTATCATGTTTGATTGTAACTAATAGAAAAAGCAGAAATCTCCCCGACCAAAGTTTGACTTCTGCTTTAAAACCACAACATAGCAACAGCTATGTCCATTCCTATGATAACAATCAAAACAGAAAACTACAACCTTATTTCTCAAGATTTTTATAATAAAACGATAGATTCTCTCGATCTGAACCTTATTTCCTGTACCTGCGGACATTCCGGATGCCTGATCCGCTATGGTTCCTATAAACGAAACGTCCAGATGAAGGACGAAATGATCACGCTGACCATAGTTCGTCTCTATTGCACAACATGCGGGCATACCCACGCGCTCCTTCTTTCTTCCCTGGTTCCTTATTCTCAGATTCCTCTGAATGTACAGATAACCGCCATTCATGCTTATGAATCTGGACACTCTCTGTCTCGCATCCTGGCGGACCAGTGTTTCATTGATGAAAACAATCTCAAAGCTGTTATACGTACCTACAGACTCTACTGGAAAGAACGACTTCGTTCTGTCGGGCTGTCATTCTCTGAATGGAGTTCCCTTGTTACCAGCTGTTTTTCAAATTTTTCAAGACAGTTCATGCAGATAAAAACAACCGTCAATAAACTTTTTCTTTTACCAACATAACCTTACACGACAGCTCCCTTTTTCTTCAGTATCCTTTGGATAAAAGGAGGCTTAAAATATCATGAAACCAGAAAAACAGCAGGAAATCGCACTTATGCGCTATGGTGCGATTGCTCCACTTATCGCAGGTTTGGACGAAAACTATCCCAGCAAGACCGCTTTCTACACTGAAATTTCTAACAAAGGGCTTGTAGGTCCCGATGGGCGTGTCCATCATTATGCACCTGCAACCATTGAAAAATGGTATCTCGATTATCAGAACCATGGCTTTGATGCCCTCGTGCCTAAAAGCAGGGCAGATGCCGGTATGAGCCGCAAGCTTGATGATGATCTGCAGGAACGGATCCGTTACTTCAGGATGAATTACCCCCGTATGTCAGCAGCAGCCATCTACAGACAGCTCAAAACTGATGGTTCCATCATAAACGGTCAGGTTTCCGAATCCACAGTCTGTCGTTTTGTAAACCAGCTCCAGAACGAGCTTCGCCAGACACCTCACAGGGATATGCGGCGTTATGAACGGCCACACATCAATGAAGTATGGTGCGGTGACAGCAGCGTTGGACCAAGGCTCACCGATAAAGACGGGAAGAAACACCGTATTTACATCATTGCCCTGATTGATGATGCCAGTCGTTTCATTACAGGCATTGATGCTTTTTATAATGATAACTTTGTGAACCTGATGTCTGTCATGAAATCAGCCGTATCAAAGTACGGACGTCCCAAAGTGCTTAACTTCGATAATGGAAAATCTTACAAAAACAGGCAGATGGAGCTTCTTGCAGCCAGAATCGGTACAACACTCAGTTACTGTCAGCCATATACTCCAACTGGAAAAGCAAAGATCGAACGCTGGTTCCGCACACTGAAGGATCAGTGGATGGCAGGCCTTGACATGCAGGATTTCCATTCGCTGGATGAACTGCGCGGCAGTCTTCATTCTTATGTCCAGCGGTATAATCAGACTCCTCATTCTTCTCTTCGAGGAATGACGCCACAAGACCGCTTCTTTTCCGAATCAGAACAGATCCGCAGGCTCCCGGCAGATGATATCGACAAACATTTTCTTCTGGAGATTGAACGTCGTGTTTCTGCTGACTGTGTCATTGTAATTGACCAGATCGAATACGAAGTAGACTATCGCTTTGCTCGTCAGCGTATCCGGCTGCGGTATTCCCCGGATATGAAAGATATCTTTGTTGTCGAAACAGATGGGACACTTACCCCTATCCGGCTTCTCAACAAAACAGAAAACGCATTAGTCAAACGAGAAAAAGTACGCCTTTGCAAAGGAGATGAATAACCATGGATTACACTGCCAGATATGGGTTAGAGTTCAACCCATTCTTAAAGAACTCAAAGGAAGTCCTCGTAGAAACTCAGGAATACAAGGAAGTTCTATTCCGCCTGAATTATCTGCTGACCACCAAAGGCTTTGGATTGCTGACCGGCAGTGCCGGAAGAGGCAAGACCACCGCTATCCGCAACTGGTCTGCCGGATTGAATCCTTCTTTATACAAAGTAGTCTATTCCAGTCTGTCCACGCTTACCGTGAACGATTTCTACCGGAATCTGGCGTCTGAACTCGGTGCACAGCCTGCATTCCGAAAAACCGATAACTTCAAGATCATCCAGAATGAAATCAACCGGCTCGTCCTTGAAAAGCGTCAGACACCGGTCATCATCATAGATGAAGCGAACTATATCGGAAACGCGGTTCTGAATGATCTGAAAATGCTGTTCAATTTCGAAATGGATTCCAGAGACAGAGCCGTTGTCCTGCTTGCCGGTTTACCTCAGCTCAACAGCACACTCAGACTCAGCATTCACGAACCATTCCGTCAGAGGATTGTGATGAATTACAATCTTGAAGGTATGTCCAAAACGGAAGGTCATACTTATGTAACATCCAAGCTGAAAGGTGCCGGATGTACCCAGACGGTATTCGAAGAAAATGCCCTTGAAGCGATCCTGAATGCTGCAAATGGAACTCCACGTATGATCAACAAACTCTGTAACGCCAGCCTGCTGGTAGGCAACAGTTCCAATTTAAATATCATAACCACCGATGCCGTCATGCAGGCGATCAATGACTGCGAGCTCGGGTGACTTTCGAACCATCATGTAATCTGCATGATGGTTCTTTAGCATAAAACAATGCGCAGAAATGGCAGCAAATAATACTCTTCACAACGCATCTGCATACCTCAAAAAGTCATTTTTAATCTGCGGAATCAAGCCGCATTTAATTTGCCGGATGACATTCAATAAATCGGGTAATGTTTCTCATCACCCTCTTTGCAGACATTTCACTTCCGACCATGTTAATACAGTCATCCGCATATCTGACAAAGTTCAGCCC
>SFGN01000160.1 GCA_004556565.1 Lachnospiraceae bacterium
GAAATGTAGTCGGGGAGTTTTTTGCTTTCTGCAATCCGTACATTCGTAAATGAGATTACCTTTTGCTACAATGTAGGCATAAGGAGGTCAAGAATTGTGGAAAAATACAAATTTGATGAAAACAACGGGCTGTGGTACGAGTTGCAGGGCGATTATTACTTGCCGTGTCTGAAACTGCCGGAGGAAGAACAGGTGCATATCGGGATATGGGGACAGCGGCATCGCCGCTATCTCAAGGAGCATCGCCGTGTACGCTATGCCAACCTGCTGACCAGCGGCAAGCTGAACAGCTACCTTGTTGACATCGACCGACAGGCGGAGGAAATGTTCGAGCGTCTTGTAAAGCAGATGGCAGAGCGCGAAAGCATCCGTAACAGAGCGGTAGAAATCACAAACAGCGAACTGATATATGCGTAAATGGAGCGGACTACCTATTTGGTAGTCCGAAGCAAATAGAGAACCCCGGGGCACTGCATCTCAGTGCCCCGGGGTTGCGTTTTGTAAGAGCATAAGTTGTGCTGGAAATTTGACTTTCAAAATTATCCTATAATCGCTTTGCAAACATTTTTGAACAATGTACCTACGAGAGGGCCTACTCCGGGTATATTACTCAATAGGTCGGCTATTATTTCCGGAGCGAATCCCCCAAGTTGCTGTCCAAACGATTTTCTCTCCATGAACTCAATGGTCTTGTCTTTTTCTTTGGCTCTCTTTTTGATTTCTTCACTCGCTTTTTTGCGGTCATCATCATCGGATATGGCAAGAACCAGGTCAATGAAGTATTCCGGACGAATCTGCAAAAGATTGGGAGAAAGCTGCATTTCCACATACCCGCCGCTGGTTTCAACGGCATTTTTGATTTCCAGATATAGATTCCTGTCGGGAATGTACAGTCTGATCTTTCTGTCTTCATAGATGGCTCTTTGGGAAATCCGCTTGAAAGACTCCTTCCAGTTGAATTTGGAATAGGGATATTGCAGTTCCTTACGCACCTTCAGCGTGCTGATTCTGGACTGAGGAACGCCCAGTACCTTTGAAAGGGTATAATCGCTGTAAGCATCGTAGTTATTTTCGCTGCAATTCAGAATCTGCTCCAAATAGAGGGAAAACAGTAGCGTTTCAAAATCAGACTTGGACATGGTTGCGAAATTTGCGAAGTAAAATCGCCGGGCAATTTCATCAAATGCAGCAGCCTTGTCCGCTTCGGTTGCAAACAGCTCATCATATTTTTCCTTGGCTTTTTCCTGTGTCATAGTGACCTCCTGGTAAGTTACTCTTGCGCTCAACTATTGCCAAATAGGACGAGTGAGAAATACTTTCGTCAACCAGCCAATAAAACAATCAGCTTGAATATGATAAATTATCGGGTGAACTCAATGTATTTATGTTCACTCATGGACCCGAAATAATCGTAGTTTTCCGATTCGGAAACAGGTAGAGGTTTCGTATTATAATCCAACTTCAAAGTGCATTTTTCAAAAGAGTCAATAACTGACTGCGGAACTTCAAATGCAAATTTCAATGTACACTCTTGCAGGGGGACAATTCCGTTATAACCAGAATCATATGCAATAACCATACCATCATAGTTCCACTTATCATCAAAGGTGACGGAAGCTAACATGTCTACATAACATGCCTCGGTATAGAGATTCTGAAACTCTCCCTTAATTACAAAGAACGGCGATCCGTGGTTGACATAACTTTCGTGATCGGAAACACGAACCTTCTCCTCAATATCCCATCCTTCTGCAACCGAAAATGAGAAAGCGTCATCATAAGTCAACTTGCTGCCAAATGCAATTAACTCATAATTTGTTTCTTCATTTTCTGTACTTCCCTTATTTTCGGAATCCGTATCCGTCTGCGAAGGATCTTGTTGGGAAGGATTCCCTGTATCTGACTCAGCCTTTCCACATCCAACACAGATATAAATTAAGACCAAAGAAATAATAAACAGGCTCCATCGTTTCATATTGTTAATTCCTTTCTTTCTGCGTATTTATCAATCCATTAATACTGCACATACGAAATTTCTTCATCTGACAGTTCCCATGTTGTGCCATCCATATATTCTACTTCGACATCTACTATTTCGGGGTGATCAATTGGTGAATCATAGAATTTTCCCCAATACTCCGAATTGCCGCGCATCCCCTCTCCTTGAGCAATCGGTCCTGTGTCTTCGCAGTATTCGATTTTATTTATGCGCCAGGTGCTGATCGGATCGCCGACCGCATTATAAAAAGTGACGCCAAATCTAAAGTATTTTATTACCTTGTCAGACTTGTTTTCGTAATTGATATACAATTCGTACCCTCCGGCAGAGTCCGGTCCATTAACCCAGCATCTCGAAATCCGAAGCTTACTTCTCGCCTGTTCTCTTTTGGCGGCTATGTTTGCTTCCTCTATTTTTGCCTTTGCCTCACTCTGTATGCTCTTTGCTGATTGGGCTTCATCAGTATCCGGGAAATACTGTATCAAATCTGCTGCATATGATTGGGCTGCTTGCCAATCACCACTTGTGTACGCATTTTGCATATTCGAGGAAAGCTCCCGTATCCAATTTGCCTTCGCATCATCGTTCCATTTTGCTGCCCGATCTACCAAATCACTTTCCGGCGCAAGCTTCTCGATTTTACTAAAGCTGTTGATTACGACTTTCCACTGATTCTCCGAGTATGCCTTCTCTGCTTGAGTAACCAGATCTTCGGCTTCCTCATAATCTAACTTTTTGCCTGCCTCTTCCACTAATTTGGCAGCCTTTTCAGCCTCTTTTGTGCCCGGATAATTCAAAATAACTTGATTCGCCGCTACTTGGGCATCTGTCCAGTTCTCATTTTCAAATGCTTTGTTAGCTTCTCTAAGAGCCTTAGACGCTTCACTGCTGCAGGCGGTTAACTGAACTGCCATCAGTAAAACAAGAAACATAAAAGTAATTTTCTTCATAATATATTCCCTTCTTATGATGTAAAACCAAAATCAGCCAATGTCGCTCCGGTTCCACTTAGCTCAAGCATATCATTGATGTTCTTCAGCATGCTATTAATGGTTGACTTTACATTGTCTTTTACCATTTCCTCGTTATAATAACTAACATCCCCTGCCGTAAAAAGTTGTATAGTAAACGGGCGATATGTCTCAAAATTGACATCGGAACTTGAAATGTTTTTTGTTTTTTCGATAGTTCCAGTCGCCGTCACGGAATCGCTTGCGCCTCTAAAGCCAACTACCAATGTAATATTTTCCTTTATTTCAAACGAAGCCATCTTATTCTTGGGTTCTACTTTAAGGCGGAAGGAATTTTCCATAATGGAATTATCCATGTCCCAAGCAAAAACATAAGAGCCGTTGCCGTAAGAAATTAGCGAAGTCTGCCCTTTTTCAATGTTTTCCTTGCTCACTAACCTGTAACCGCCTTCAAAAGGTTCCCCATTATTTTGAATGTACTCATTCAACTTCTCAACAGGAGATTTTTGCGTCAACACGAAAACCAAAATTGCCGCAATTGCAACGGCTGCGCCAATTAGCCACGGCCATATTCTCTTTAGCGAAAATTTGCAGCTCGCCTTTGAATTATCGGCGTTCTTTGCCTCTGCCAAAGTGCTATTATCCGAGACAACTGAACTTGAATCCATGTCACTACCGCTCTGCACCTCATCTACACAAAGTTTCTGCGGCTCGTTGCTCGGCTCGTTAGTACAACTGCCTTCCGTGGCCGTCGTATTATGAGAATCGAGCACCTGTGGGGTATCACATTCCTTAAAAACTGACATTGTCATCTCTCCTTCTTATATTTTGCTGAATTGTTCTGAGCTTTTCCTATGTAAGAAACAAAGGGTATATTGCCTGCTAATACTTCTGCTTTAAATGTTCTTCCGAAGTTAAGGCGTTCACCGACTTTCATATTGCTCCAGTCCACTCCGTCAAATAAATCCTTCAAAAGGAATTCCGTTCCGGGGGCTACGCCTCCTAATTTGCTTATCGCTCTATTGAGCAATATTCGTTGTACCATAACGGCCCCTCCTTGTACTACAAAATGTTGCACATATAGGAATTAGGGAGGCCACGCCTCTTTAGCAGAGTCCTCACAGGGATGCTTCCAGATGAAGGTGCTGTTGTCCCCCTCGTATTTGATGAGATCTGCGATTTTTCCCATAAACATTCCCTCCACATAAAATTGCCCAAAACATAATCCGCATTATGTTGCAGTCGTTTTGCCAGCACGAGAGCTTGCCTATGAGGTATACCGCTGCCAACCTGCAAAACAGCGCAAAAATCCAAGCCTTTTCAATTTTTGTTTTGAAAAGGCTCTCTTTTGCTGTGTCCAGATAGACAATTTTCGGCAGAATCATACT
>SFGN01000161.1 GCA_004556565.1 Lachnospiraceae bacterium
AGTCAATCATGACTAAATATGAGAGTTCACTGTTTAGATTATAACTCATAAGTGTCTAAAAATTGACCCCTCCGTGTCCAAAATTAGTTTACCACATCAATATGCAGAGAAAAGAAATTCAGCGTGGAGATTTATTCTACTACGATTTTGGAAAAAGAGAGGGGTCTGTCCAGTCGGGAGAGAGACCTGTAATGGTAATTCAGGCGGACAACTTTAATGCAAATGCTCCGACAATTATTGTTGCGGCTGTTACGGCTGTGATGAAAAAGAAGTATCTTCCTTCACACATCATTTTGGGTGAGGACTTCGGTCTGAAGAAGCCGTCAATGGTTCTTCTTGAACAGATACAGACCGTCAATAAGGATGAACTGACAGACTACATTGGTTCGGTAAACGATGAAAGGCTTTGGAAGCAAATTAACGCAGCTCTTAAAAAGACTTTCGGTTTATGGATTTACAACACAGACAGAAACGGAGATGTTCGCTGCTTATGCCCCAAGTGCCTGAGCGACTATATCCACGACCCAAACTATGTTGTCAGGCGTCTTGACCCGTTTGCGAAAAGCAAAGACCACTGCGATAAGTGCAATAACAGCGGTTGGGATTACATCGTTTATGACAAACGCACCTCGGTCAAAGGAAAGGGGTGCAGAAATGTCTAAACAAATCAGGAACAAGTTCAAATATGATATTCCGATTTATCACAGACCTATTATTTCCGTTGACGAAGCGACAGCTTATTCAGGAATAGGCAGAACCAAATTGTATGAGTTGACCACAATGGAAAATTGCCCCTTTGTAATTTGGGTAGGGACACGAAGGGTGATTAAAAGAAAATCATTTGTTGAGTATCTTGAAAGGCAATACTCAATTTAGCCTAAATGTCAAGTATGCGATGAGTCAATTCGCATCATTGGCTCATCGCAATTTTTCCAGTATCCTTTATGGCAGAAACGGCAAGGAGGTCATAGAGATGTCGGAAAAAAGAGCAACAAGAGTCAGGAATAAATATAAGTATGATGTTCCTTTATGGCACAGACCCATACTGTCTGTGGCAGAGGCTACCGAGTATTTTGGAATAGGCAGCAACAAGATATATGAATTGACAGAAAAAGAAAACTGCCCATTTGTTATTTGGATAGGTTCAAGGAGAGTTATTAAGAGAACTGCATTTGAACGATTTCTTGAAAAACAGTATTCGATTTAGGTAGGAATGGAGGAAATAGAAATGGCAGAGAATAAAAAGCAGTTTGAAATTCCGTTGTATGAAAAGCCTTTTCTTTCGATAGAAGAAGCGTCTGTATATACGGGAATCGGCAGAGACAAGTTATACGAACTTACAAATCCGGAAGATTGTCCTTTCGTTTTATGGATTGGCAATCGCCGAATGATTAAGAGAAGGGTTTTTGATGAGTACGTTGAAAAATGCTACTCAATATGATGGGAGGTGTTAGTAATGGACAATAAAGAAACGGCAGAGCATTTTAGAAGCAGGAGTTCAGAAGTACCTTTATGGCACAGACAGAATATCTCAGTAGAAGAAGCCAGTGGGTACACAGGACTTGGAAGAGACACGATATATTCTCTCACGCAGGAAGATGACTGTGACTTTGTATTAAAAGTCGGACACAGAACGATGATAAAGCGAAAAAAGTTCGAGAATTATTTGGAAAACCTTTCGTCGATATAGGAGGTGCTTTAGGTGTTAAGAGTTATTAGTGAAGAAATCACTGCTTACAGAAGGCAGATTGATGAAAGAAAAAATGATTTACCACTATGGGAACGAAAAGTCCTTACTTGTGATGAAGCAGCCGCATATTCCGGAATTGGTATTAGAAGGCTGAGAAAAATGGCATTGGCAAAAGGGTGTCCGTTTGCTATTGCAAATGGTACACAGATTTTGATAGCAAGAGAAAAGTTTGACGCTTATATGGATAAAGCGGAAAAGGTTTAGGAGGAAAATAAAATGGCAAAGACAAAAAGACGAGATAAATCAAGAGTGGTTCTCCGTACAGGAGAATCACAACGTGCAGACGGTACATATCATTATAGTTGGACGGATGCAAATCGCAAAAGGCGTTATGTATATGCCAAGACACTCGATGAGCTTCGCTACAAAGAGGAGCAGATTGAAAAAGATAAAAAAGACGGCATAAAGGCAGAAGCTCGATATACTACCCTCAATGATATGTATGAGCTTTGGAAAGACTTGAAACGAGGTCTTAAAAACAATACCTTTGAAAACTATAAGTATATGTATGAGACATTCGTTCGTAATCAAATTGGCTCAAAGACGGTATCTTCTTTGAAAAAGACAGATATTAAAAGGTTCTATAATTACCTTGCAGATGAAAGACATCTAAAACCGGCGACTATTGACAATATCCATACGGTTCTTCATCAGATTTTGGATATGGCAGTTGATGATGATTATCTCAGAAATAACCCTTCCAATAATGTGCTGAAAGAGTTAAAGCAGTCCCATTGTTTTCAAACGGAGAAACGCAGAGCCTTAACGAGACCGGAACAGGAATTATTTTTGAGCTATCTGAAGAATACACCGTCTGCAAGTTTGTGGTATCCAATTTTTGCGGTGTTGGTTGGAACGGGACTTCGTGTTGGTGAAGCAACGGGTCTCAGATGGTGCGACATTGATTTGGACGAAGGAATTATCAATGTTAATCATACGCTGGTATATTATGACCATAGAACCGACGGTAGTAAGCGTGGCTGCTATTTTAATATCAATACCACGAAAACGCCGGCTGGCAAACGCCAAGTCCCGATGTTGGATTTCGTCAAAGAAGCATTCCTTATGGAAAAAGAAAGACAGGAGCTTCTTGATATTCATTGTGAAGCTGTTGTAGACGGATATACTGATTTTATCTTTCTTAACCGTTTTGGACAACCGCAACATCAGGCAACCCTTAACAAAGCAATCCGTCGTATTATCCGTGACTGCAATGATGAACAGTTTCTGAAAGATGAAAATGCAAAGGTTTTGCTTCCGCATTTTAGTTGCCACTCATTAAGGCATACATTCACGACAAGAATGTGTGAAGCAGGGGTTAATGTAAAGGTTATTCAGGATACGCTTGGACACAAAGATATTTCTACAACCCTTAATATTTATACCGATGTGACGAAGGAGTTAAGGAGGTCTGAATTTGAAGGTCTTGACTCGTACTTCAAAAATGAGTATAATAAGGCGAATGAAGTATTATAAACTGCTCGTTTTCGTGGGCATTAGATTTACATCATTTACACCAATTTCTACAAATAATGCTGCTCCGAGGGTGTACGTTTAGGAGATAGGAAAGTCTAAAAATGGGCTTCAAACAACATATCAGTAGAACTTGGCAGATGATAGAACAGCAAGTGAATGATGTACCATTTCGTCCCGACGATGAAGTCACTCGGTGATGTAAATAAGAAAAATGATGTAAAAAATCAGGCTGCCGAAGAAATGAAAGCAGAGCCGGAAAAAATTGATTTCTCTAATGTAAAGATTGAGCCTTTGTTTGAGGAAGAAGTTGATTTTGATACATTCAGCAAGTCAGATTTCAGAGCTGTAAAGGTTAAAGAGTGTGTTGCAGTACCGAAGTCAAAGAAACTCCTTCAGTTCACTCTTGATGATGGAACAGGCACAGATCGTACGATTTTAAGCGGTATTCACGCTTATTACGAGCCGGAAGAACTGGTTGGTAAAACACTGATCGCCATCACAAACCTTCCACCAAGAAAGATGATGGGAATTGAGTCTTGCGGTATGTTATTATCAGCAGTAAATAATTTGAAAGACTCAGAAGATGAAGAACTGCATCTGATCATGGTTGATAATCACATTCCAGCAGGTGCAAAGCTCTATTAAGATGATGTATGGATGTACCGTTTCACTAAAATGACGGGATGTACTTCATTTGGTCAAAACCATATAAAACAGTGATTTACATCAAACTTACATCATTTGATGCAGAAATTTGTGTAGAGCAAGAAAAATCGCATATTTTTAATAACTCAAACTTCGCACATAAATTTTAGCTATGCACCTTGAAAATTCAATACCTGGCAGCTATTCAATTGTCAATGTTCAGTCAATTATGCCGCTTG
>SFGN01000162.1 GCA_004556565.1 Lachnospiraceae bacterium
TGCTGAATAGGTGCTTGCGAGCATGGACATGGGAAGTTCCTTTTCCGACAGTTTATATGCCGTGGGATCAAATTGGGGCTACCGGTGGCAACCGGTGGCGGTTGAGATGGGAAATGATATAAACTGCAGATTGCGTAAAGGAGACGACATGGTAGAGAAGAAGTTCTTCACGGAAGTCGTCCTGCTGACCAAGAGTTACAACTTGCAGGACTTCAAGGACTGGATGCACTGGCACATGGATATCATCGGGTTCCAGAGGTGCCATGTTTTCGATAATGAATCATCGGTGGACATCAAGAGCGAATGCCAAAAGTATGGCGACCGGGTGACCTATGAACTGGTAAATGGATGGCCGAACCAGTACGCCCTGTACAACCGGTACATCAACAACGAAAGCCCCGCTTGGTGGGTACTACCGATTGACGACGATGAATTCCTGTATGTGAGCGACAAGTACAAGAACAACATCAATGTTGCATTATTGACATTGCAAAAGAAATATCCGGATATGGTTAAGCTAAGCATGTCATGGAAAAACATGTTCCCATTGGAATTTACCAAGACCAGAACCAAGTCATTGATTGAGAATGCAACCGGTTGGTCCGATAAGGCGAGCGAAGCATTGTTTTCACAGTGGAGGCAGGATAACCGGTGGGTTAAAACCGCAGTGAACACTATGCACCAGTGGTATTGGGGGTTACCACACAACGGAGGTCATAACCCATCCGAGAATGGAACTAATTCCAGAATTTCGTCATATATGTGTGATGGTACCATAATAAAGGATTGCGCCGATAATATATTGCCACCTCGTTCTAATCTGGACATGTTCGTTGCCCATTATCAGTTCAAAAGCGATGATGAATGGCGAATGAAATGTTCCAAGCGGAAATCAGCCGCAAACCAGAAATTTGATAAAAATAAACCATGTATATACAATGACCTGTATAAATATAAACATTGGTTTATAGAAGATAAACGCATGGTAACTTTATGGAAGTAAACATTATATCAAATTGTTGCGCGGGTGCAACTTTATACAAAAACTACCTGGGCATCCCATATAACAATCCATTCATCTGGGCAGTATTATATCCCAAAACAGTATTTACATTATTGGAATCATTCTATACCATAAATTGGCTAAACATTAAACTTGAAGAGGCCAATCTGATGGTTGATCCAAGTCAGGGCCGTCGAAATTATAAAATAATCATCGACAACAAGGTCGAAATTTTTTATATTCATTATCAATTTAATGAAACTCAATCCACTATATACGATACCGGCGTGGATGTATTTTATAACAGAATTTGGGAATATGTCATCGAAAAATATATATCAAGAGTCAAGCGAATGGGCGAACTAAAAGTACCGCCAAGTTTTCTCCTATGTGATAACAAAGAAGGATATAGTTTTTCCAACAATGACATATTACGGCTTTTATCACCGCGTCCCTTCAAAATTGTATTAGCAACAGATAAAGATCTTTCGCATTACGATATACCAGCAAATGTTATGGTAATTCATCATAACGGCGATAAGCATTTGGAAATATGCGACAAATATCACACCAATATAATTAAATTTATTACAGCTTCATAGTTTGTTTAAATAACCCCACTATTTTATCCTTTAATGGGGTATGGCGGTTTATATTAAAGAACCATTCGAGACGCTTATTTGCATCAATCAATGTTGTCGATGTTGCAATGGATGTATCCACACACCGTCTATCAATATATTCCAATAAACTTTTGGTAATATAATGTTTTATAAACGCGCCTTCAAAATTATAAGGTTCAAACGATGAATTCATGTTGCCGGGCATTCCATTAGCACGTCCGCAGATACCAGATACAATACTAGTATGTATCCCGATTTGAGCACTCGGTAAATTACCCCTAATAAATGATTTGACATGATTATTTTCATAAAACTTATTTGCATATTTAACTGTATCCTCGCATGGTATAGCAAATCGCTCATATACCGGTCGAGAATCATACTTAATTAAATCATTGTCGCCATAGCATTTCCAGTTAATGTGAATTATACTATATTTTGAAATAAATGATTGCGAAAAATATGTATTGACATCTTTAACATTTTCGATATCAATAAATTCATCTATATCAATAAACCCAATCCAATCATACATATTGCCGTATAATTCATAGCAACGCTGATATGCGCCAGACTGAAATCCCATCTGTGCTAATAATTCACCTCGCGCATCTATCCAGGTCACTGATGGAAACATGCATGCAACCTCGTGCTGCCGTTCATCCAACGGATTATTATTGTCAATCAAATATATATGATTTACTCCAATATCCAAATGATACTGTATCCAATCTTTTAAATACAGTTGTTCATTTTTTGCGCATGCACATAATGCAATTCTCATAACGCCTACTCATATAAAGAGTGAAACTTTCCTAACCAGCCATAATAATTTTTATGCTTATTACTCGCACCCTTAAGATGAGTAATATATTGACCAATTGCTATTGGATAAATATGCCATTGGGCGTTAATAATATCTTGAAGGAACGATGCTCCAGTGTCTAAATATCCACGACCGGTGCCATCATGAATTTTATTATTATGTTCAGATTGCCACATAATGCGTCTGGGATCAAAATACGATATGTTATCGGTCCGTTTTTTATCCAAATCAATAATACACATATATGGCAGTAATCTATTTGGCGGAGTATAATCATATCCTATTTCACCGATTGCATCATATCCGGAAAAATCCGAACTCAATAAATCACGAATTGCAGGAAAAAATAAAATATCATTATCGCACAATAACACATATCGAGTTGCAATACAATTATTCATCGCATATTCAAGTGATGCGCAATGATTTAGTGAGCTTTGCCTATAATTCGGGGTAAGTTTAAAATTAGTGTTATCAACAACAGTTACCATTTTATTCTGTGGGACAGTATCCACTAAATAATTTTTGGTACTATTGTCTAGTAGGCAAACTGGGCAAATAGTATCCCCCATGGCCTTTACAAATGACCTTAACATGTATAATGTTAGAATTGGATCATTAAAATTTGCAGTTAATAATGTTATATCTCGCCTTATAGATTTCATATTATTCCACCAATATGTTCCAAGGTTTCTCGTTACGCCCGTGTTCGCAGTCTTTCACGGAAGTATAGACATGGATCTTCCGTTTCAGATTGCTGCCCAGCAGGCAGTCCAGGAAATGCAACCGGTCATCCTCGTTGTCCTCCCGGAAGTTTCCCAGTATCAAAACTATGTCAACCCTCTTGATAAACCTTGCTACATTGGGAATACTCGGTGCCGTGGTGACCATGCGGTCCTCCGCCTGTGAATACGGGTGACCCTCATTGTCATATACGGTACACATGGTCTCGTCGGAATCGTCATAGGGTAATGTGACATCGAAGGACCCTTCGGATTTCATCATCCATTCCTTCCCGTTGTCCACCCTGTCCTCGATATCGTATTCATCGCCAAAATCCGGTCCGTAGTCATGGTTGGCCCAGTCGAACGGCTGGAACTTCATGCTGTGCCTTGTCTTTGGCCTCCCGCGCCCGTTACCCACCTTGAACGTGCTGTACCGGTTCATGAGGTCTCCATCGAGTGTCAGCCTGACGACTCCCCAGTCTGAACCGTATCCGCAGTCGGACTGGAGAAGCACCGGATATCCTTCACGAAAGGAACCGGTACGTGAGAAGGACATATACCTATTTCCCTTTCCATTATGGTTCTCCTCGGCGGTGGAAGGGGTAAACTTGTTGTACAGTGCGATATCCTCGAAACGTTCCGGACTAAGGAAGTGGAACAGCACCGGAGTCGCCGATTCAAGCAACGCATCAAACCCCTCCACGAGGGGATCGGCCATCTCGGGCCGTCCGTACAGTTGGCAGACGGACTCAACGAAAGAACGATAGGATTTCTGCATTGGATTCATTGCCAAAACCTCGCACCGCAGTTTATAGCTTTTCGCTACTTACCTGGACGGGGGAATATGTGCCCGATGTATGGGCACAGGACCACGGTGTCCTTGGGGACACTGTTCGCCGGGGACCGGCCTGATGTCTATTGCCGACATTTCTTCTTCCTTTGGCGCCTCTGCGCCATGTTTCCATTGCCGTTCCACCCGTCATAGAGGCGTTGTAATGCCTCGCTGGTGGATATGTGCCCCGAACATGCCGGCATTATCGCCATACCGACTGGGATATGGGAACCGTCCGGGTATGTATACGGCCCGTAGTCATCGAACCGAGGGGGCATCTTGTTGAGATTTATAGTCATAGTGCGTTCTCCCTAGATAATTCGGACCCACTGCCCATTGCTCCCCCATATTTTCCCAGGATCCATGTCGCCGATGAAGTCCTTGGGAACCGTTTCAAGCCGTGTCGCATTGGGGTCGAACAGGACATTCATGGGCCCCGGACTGCTATCTAACGCATTCATATTCAAGCATCTCCTTCAACA
>SFGN01000163.1 GCA_004556565.1 Lachnospiraceae bacterium
TTTATGGGATATCTGAAAGGGAAAAGCAGTCTGATGCTTTACGAGCAGTTTGGTGATTTGAAATTCAAATACAGGAACAGGGAGTTCTGGTGCAGGGGGGACTACGTCGATACAGTGGGTAAGAACACGGCGAAGATACAGGATTACATAAAGCACCAGCTTGAAGAGGATAAAATGGGAGAGCAGTTATCGATTCCCTGTCCGGGCAGCCCGTTTACGGACCGTAAGTAACGAAGTTGGATGCAAATGTCAGATCGTGTGCGCCTGTTAGGGCGCGGCTGGTAAGAGAGCCTTATAGGCGCATTTTAAAAACCTCCGGCTATGCCGGAGGATATTTATTGCACGTCGTCAATTGCGGCATGCTGGCTCTTCCATTGATATCTGCTGGATTAAATCGTCTGGCATATGTTCCTGTAAAATACGCCAGAGGTTCTCGGCGGTTCTATTCAGTCGGGTGTTCATTCGGTAAATATAAGCCTGAATGGGGACTGTCAATTTAGCAGCATCAAGGCATATCAGACGTTTGGTCTGTAGTTCATCGACGATCGACCAGATCGGTAACCAGGCAATGCCGTATCCGTTGAGCGCCATATTCTTTAATAACTCGCTCATCGAAGAGATAAATATCGTGCGCCCGGTAATACCTCCAACCTCTGCCAGATGACGATTGACCAACCTGCCCATATAAGATGTGGCGGTATAGTTGAGCAAAGGAACCTGGGGCTGAGTGATATCGAATACAGGGTGCCCCTGTGCGTCGGCGGCACATACCGGGTACAACTCAGATTCAAACAGTTTCAGGCAGCAAAAAGGCGATTGCATAAGATCTTCATCGCGAAACGAAATAATAAAGTCACTCTTGCCTTCGCGTAACGTATTTACGGCCTGGACAACATCAATGGCTTCAACATGATAGACAAATTCTCCGCCATAGGCGGTAAGTGAATGCACCAGTTTGGGTAATACGCTCAGGGATAGTGAGTGCGCGGCTGCAATTTTAATGTTGGGAACGCCGAGTAAACTCTGGCCGTTTAACTCCCCCAAATTGCATTCAAGCTGCTGTAATAAGCTGCGAGTCTGGGAATGAAAGAGCTTGCCCTCTTCGGTTAATTGTAAAGGGGTGGTCGTGCGATCGAATAAAACAACGCCGATCGCTGCCTCCAGCGCCTTAATTCGTCGGCTGAATGCGGGTTGCGAAAGATTACGCTCTTTTGCCGCCTGAGAAAAATGGCGACAGGCTTCCAGTGTCAGGAAATCGTATAACCATTTTGTCTCGATATTCTTCATTACCATGGCACCTGTATTTTCAATCCAAAGACATAATAAAACATCCCGGCAATAAAAATAATGTTCTCAATTAGCACAACCTGGCCTTTATCATTCGTTTTGTGCATAACCCCTTCATTTCCGGTATTGACGTTGATATCACATTTCGCCAAAAAAACGAAATTTTTCCGTCAGATAACCAGAATACATCATCACTATGGTGAATAAGCGGAATGTTCCATAGCTGCATCATGCGTGTCTTGCATCGCCTTGTACAACCTTGCATTTCTCATCGCCCATTTCGACTGTTAAAAAAGAGAGCAGCAGTTATTTACCGCGTATTGTCATTAACGTTTTGAGAGGCAGGTATTGTGAAAGGTTTAATTGGTGTACTCGGTGGAATGGGGCCGGCAGCTACCGTCGACCTGTTTAATAAATTTGTAACTTTTACCGCTGCACAATGTGATCAGGAACATATTCCTTTAATTATTTCTTCGATCCCGGATATTCCTGACCGTACCGATGCATTAATGCATCATGGGCGTTCACCATTACCCGTTATGCGTGATTATATGCATAAGCTGGAAGATGCCGGGGCAGAATGTATTGTTATTCCCTGTAATACCGCGCATTACTGGTTCAAAGAATTAAAAGATGCTTGTCATATTGATATATTAAGTATCGTAGAAACTACGATCAATGAAGTTCGCGCCTGTGGTAAAACCCGAATTGGCTTGTTAGCCACCAATGCCACGCTATATATGGGTTTATACCAAAAAGGAATTGAGTCGCTGGGATTTACCTGTGTCAGCCCCGATGCCGACGGTCAGAAAAAAGTGATGGAAAGTATTTATTCCTTGAAAGCTGGCAATATAGCGCACGCACAAAAGTTGATGAATGAGCAGGCTGAAATATTATTTTCTCGCGGTGCAGAAATCCTTGTTCTTGGTTGTACAGAAATTCCGGTTATTCTGGCGCAAGCCGTTAAAGAGCAGCCTTCCCGCTATATTGACTCAACGGCGTCACTCGTTCGTGCCGGAATAAAATGGTACGAAAATCGTGTCGGTAAACATTATCTTTTAACCCAATAATCATTTAAATCGCAGCCAGAAAGTTATTCGCTTTTAACTGAATTATATTTATAACGGAGAACATTATGGTTTGGCTGGAAATTATCGTAGTACTTGGTGCAATATTTTTTGGTATTCGCCAGGGGGGAATCGGTATTGGTTTATGTGGCGGGCTTGGGCTTGCCATTCTGACTCTGGGATTTGGTCTGCCTATGGGGTCGCCGCCAGTCGACGTGATCCTGATTATTATGACCGTTGTTGTGGCGGCCTCAGCCTTACAGGCCGCAGGCGGAATGGATTATCTGGTACGCGTCGCTGGTAATTTTATGCGGCGTAACCCGAAATATATCAACATAATCGCGCCGATTATCACCTGGTCTATGACCATTATGGCCGGTACTGGGTTTATTGTTTTTTCCACGCTGCCGGTGATTGCTGAAGTGGCGAAAGAGTCCGGTATCCGTCCTTCCCGCACGCTTGCCGGTTCGGTTGTCGCTTCGCAGGTTGCGATTTCCGGTTCGCCGATCAGCGCCGCAATGGCGGCTATGCTCACTATTATGGAGGTAAACGGTGTCAGTTTTATTCAAGTGATGTCGGTATGTCTTCCCACCTCTTTTGCTGCCGCGATGGTCGCCGCTTTTATTGCTTCCCGACAGGGATGTGAGTTGCAGGATGACGAGGTCTACCTTGAGCGCCTGCAAAAAGGACTGGTGCAAAAATACGAGAATAATAGCAGCATCAAGCCAGGTGCGACGCTCTCCGTCGGATTGTTCCTGCTGGCGACGGTCGCTATTGTTATTCTTGCTGCCTTCCCCCAACTGCGTCCGGGTTTTGATATCGGTAAACCGATGGAAACACGCGATATCATTATTATCTGTATGCTCTCTGCCGCCTGCCTGATGGTGATGCTGTGTAAGACGGCGACCGATGCCATTATTCTCACCTCCACATTCCGTGCGGGGATGAGTTCGCTGGCGGTAATTCTCGGCATTGTAACCTTAGGCACCACTTTTATTGATGCGCATTTAACTGAGATTAAAGATATTGCTGGTGATATTTTGCAGGCGTATCCGATGTTGTTGGCGCTGGTTCTTTTTGGCACTTGCGCGCTGCTCTACTCGCAAGGTGCGACCACGCCGTTAATTATCCCGCTTGCCGTCGCGCTTGACGTGCCCACCTGGGCAATTCTGGCGTCCTATGTGGCCGTCACCGGAGTATTTGTACTGCCAACGTATCCAACATCACTGGCTGCCATGGAATTTGATACTACCGGCACAACTCGTGTAGGCAAATATGTGCTGAATCATCCATTTATGCTGCCTGGGTTGGGGGGAATTATTGCTGGAGTGGCATTAGGCTTTGTGATTGCGCCAATGATTATTTAGCACTATCAAACATCAGTATCGATGGTTTATACACAATAAAGACAGATATGGCGGAATATAGTCTGTTGTAAGCGCCAACAAAGAATAGGGGAATTCCGCCATGTCTGAACATCTTCACAATATGGTATTAAGTGTTGTCGTTTAATGATTTATTTCTTGGTTATGTCGTGTATTAGCTGCATCTATCGCTTTTTGATACCTGAGGTGTACTGGCAATAGCGGACACTACCATTTGTTCTTTTTTAAGCAGTCATCTGATGATATTTTTCCCTGAAGGCTGCCGGGGAGATATTCCCCAGACGAGAGTGACGACGCTGACGATTGTAGAAAATCTCAATGTATTCCCGTAT
>SFGN01000164.1 GCA_004556565.1 Lachnospiraceae bacterium
CACAAGCGACAGCTTGAACATCACATGGAAAATCTGACTGGCGGCACCCCTCCCGTCAGATACCTACCCTGTGTAGTCCCTTGTAAACTGTACTTTTCCAGAGTGTCAAATTCTGATTGCAACGCAGTCAGATCTACACGAAGGTCAAGTCCTTGCTTTTTGAGGTAACGGAACGATTTGTCAAAAGCAGAAAGAGCGTCCTTGTGAGTCTCAGCGTAAACTGCCTGTGCCGCTTTCCATCCGATTTTCAGATACTTGTCTTTGACTGCTTTGTGCTCTTTGCAGACGGAGACCGCTTTCTGAATCTGCGTGATGGTTTTCATTCGGGTCTCGGCTGTCTTAATCGCACTTCGGATTGATGCGGCTCTGCCATTCACTTCTTGCAGAGCTTCATCTAAATCTTTCAGCGTGTAGAGATTGTGGTCTCTCAAATATGCGACAGCTTTGGAAACTGCCTGCACATCAGCAAGACTGCCTTTGTTCTGTCCGTAGCGAGACCAGTCCCGGCGTTCCTCTTTTCTGACATTAAGATACTCATTGAGCAATCCGGCAAGTGTCGGGGATGCGTTCTGTTCTTTCATTTCAGCAAGAGCTTCTTTCGTGGCTTCGCTTACATCAGCAATCCATTCAAGCAGAGACTTGATGGTTTTGCGGATGGCTGCCATCAGACTGTTGGCAGATTTGATGTCACGGTTGAGATTACCGATATTGGTTTCAATGCCTTTGCGTTCCATAGCAGAGACAGCGGCTCCCATGTGGACTGTCGGGATAACATCAATCCCTTGTCTGGCATAAGAACGCATATCCACTCGTTCGGGACTTCCGGCAAGCTCCAGATATTTATTCTGGATAACTTCCCATCCGTGTCTCCATTCCTCGGCGTGATACTGTTCGTTCCAATCAACAGTATCTTCCTTATGGCTTTTCCATCTGCCGGAGGGAAGTTTGATACGCTCGCCGTTCTCGTCAAGGTCATAAACCTTTCGGCTCTTTGGCATCCACTTTCCATTTTCATCAATGGCTCGCATAGTCAGCATGATGTGACAATGGGGATTGTGTCCCGGTGGGTCGGGGTCATGGATTGCAATATCACAACACATTCCTTTGGAGACAAAGTACTCCTCGCAGTATTCCTGTAACATCTGCGGACACATTTCAAGGGGAACTTCTCTCGGCAGGGCAACAACGAAACGCCTTGCAAGCTGTGAGTTCCATTGCTTCTCCACCTCCTCGGCTGAGTTCCAGAGCGTTTCTCTGTCGGCATATTCGGGTGGAGCATTTGCCGGAAGCATGATTTCCGTGTAAACAACTTCCTTTTGTTTTCTGCGGTGGTCTTTGTTTTTCTGATCGTACTCGGAAAACAATTTTTCTCCGGCTTGATAGGCAGCTCCGGCAACAGCAGAACTGCCTTTGCTTCTCTGAACAATTCGTATGTTCAGATGTGGTATGGGCATTTTCATCAACTCCTTTCTCGATAATGGATAAAATAAAAGCGACCAACTTTTTACGGTTGATCGCCTTTGGCTTAGTCATTATTAAATTGTCATTATGATGCGTGGAACTGGAAATTTACGAATTTTGGGTATATTTTAGAAGCAGTATGCCTTTTATTAGCAACAACATAAATGCGACTGTAATTGCATACGCTTCTCTTGCCATGCCTAAATACAATACAGTTAAAATACTCAATCCCAGTGAAAGGCTCGTTATAATGCTTTGTCCCCTTTCTGTTTTGAGCTGTGTCAAAGCAATTTTTGTGATTCCCATAACAATCAGAGCAAGGTAAGAGACCCAATACAGTATTATATTAAAGAATGCTGTGTCAGTATATGAAAATAGGTTCACCGAATAAATATATCCGTTAATTGGGTTCGGATAAAGAGGCAATACAATCAGCATAAAAGAAAACAAATCCACAATTCCAAAAAGCAAACTGCACATTCTTTGAAGGTTCGCTTTATTCTCTTTTTCTGCAATGGAAAGCAGCTTTTCTCCAGACAATAACTCATCAATAGTCACCGAAAAGAACTTAGATATTTCCTTTAGTGAGTCAATGTTCGGATATCCTCTGCCGGATTCCCATTTGGAAATAGCTGTTCTTGACACATAAAGTGCTTCTGCTAACTCCTCTTGTGTCAGTCCTTTATTTTTTCTAAGTTCCTGTAATTTTTCATTAAATTCCAAAGTACAACCTCCTACCTCATTTCCTTGCAAAGAAAGACCTGTACTAAACCTTTATAAATCAGAAACAGTCCCAGGCTAAAAAGCATTGAGCCAATAATGTCTGTAATCCAATGCACCCCTGAAACCAATCGTCCGACCACCATAAATAAAGAAAAGGCAATAGAACCTACTGCTATTACTTTGCTTAAAGTATTCTTCTTCATTCTTCGAAGTGCCTGCTCGACCAATGTCGGCATAACTGTTACCACAAGAAGCGTTGTTGACGACGGATATGAAGCCTCCATAACCCCATTCATAAGTATCGGTCTGTAATTAACTGGGATTGCCTCAAACAAGAGATAACATCCAATCACGATCACATAATAAACTCCCAAAATTATAATGTCAGCATCTACCTTAAAAAGATTCTTTCTTTGCAGCAACTGACAGAAGCCCATTCCGGCAAATATCAAACATACAAATAAGGGTACAAGCCCCAACCAATCTGTAATTGTATATAGTAACATGTTGGCACCTGTCAGTTTATGAAACCAAAGGTTCCAAGTTGCAAACCCTACATCCGTTCTGTTTTGTCCAACCGGCTGTACATCTACTGTTTGTATTAAAATCGTCCAAACAATAAACGCAATTGTAAATACACTACCGATAATCAATGACTTTTTCCCATTCTCTTTCATATTCTTAATCCTTTCACTTTTGAATTTGCCTTTCGGCTGAATCCAAAATATCAAAAGACATGAATAATGGAAAGAAACAGGCTTTCACATGCGTGATACGATTCGTAACATCCGCATAAATTCTGGATTTCTCAGCAGTTTGTTCATAGACGAATAATGCGTAAACTTCTATTTTTCGCTTGCTCCCATTATACTGCATCTGGTTTCAAAATGATAGTAGGCATTATTACTTGTTGCCCAAGAATGATTGCTTGCAATCGTTCCTGGGCGGCAAGTCCACAAAGGGGTAGCTGGCAAAGCCAGCGCAGGGGAAGTGTAGCTTCCTCTGGATGATTGGAGCAGAGATGACTTCTGCAAAAATCATCGGCTTCCGGCAGGGGCTTTCGGCAGAACGCAATGCACCAACTTTAGGTGGTGTATAATTGCGCCCTCTAACGAGGGGGTTAGCTCTCGCCGTCCTCCGTTGTCGCTTCTTTCTTTCGCTTCTCAATCAGCAAGTCCAGTTTCTTTTGAACGGCTTCGCCATGAAAGATGAAAGTCAAAAGTTCCATCACATCATCGTCCGTCAGCAGGGTCGGCTCTCGCAGAAACTTCTCCAACATTCCGGCACGAGTGCAAAGGCGGTGGGTTCTTTCGCTTCGGGTCAACTGTTTCAGCTTGTGTTCCAACTGCTTTTCCTTGTGCTTGGCTGCGGTCAATTTCTTCTCCAGCTTGTGTTGCTGTTGTTTCAGTTTTTCCAATTCTTCACTTGGCATCGGGGCAACTCCTTTCAGATTTTTGATAATGGGCAAAACAAAAGACACGAACTTTTTACGGTTCGTGCCTTTTGGCTTGGTCATTATTTGATTTTTATTGTCTGTGTGAAACTGAAGTTTTCTAATCGTACTTATCCTATTAGGGATTAGCGAATAACAAATTCAATCTCCGCACTTTCATAATTCTGACGCAAAGTTCCAAGCATTTTTTCTTTCTCTCTGATGTGTGATTCCGTTTTTTCATTCACAGGAATGCAGACCTTTATCTTCATACCGATTTTGTAAACAGTAAAGCAATCCTCGCCAAGCTCCGTTGCATTGACTACCGCATCGCAGACAGCTTTCTCTTTAGATACGGACGCGCAAGCCGTTCAAATCCTCGGCGCGGATACCCACAAGGTACCATTCCTGCGCCGCGCTCATTTCAATGCGGGTCGGCTTCCAT
>SFGN01000035.1 GCA_004556565.1 Lachnospiraceae bacterium
CAGACATTCTTCATACTCACTGCCTATGGACTTTTTTATAACCCACCTCGTCTTTAACTGCTCCCATGTGTAAGTCCGTTTACGTTTTAATAGCACGAATGTACATCCTTTTTCATCCATAATCCATGTATGGCAGGTTGTGAACATCGACCATGTAATGAGCGCATCTATCAAAACATTAAACCCTACAATAACAATCCAATCATACGGCGTTCGTTCTCCATCAAACACTCCCAGTACGTTTAATAATGCCAAAACCAACACCACCACTTCTCCAAATATATATGAATTTATAAAACATTTTTTGAAATCTTTGAATGTCTCTATTACCATATACAATCTCTCCTCGTATAACGTCCCAAATTCCTTTTCTTCCATTATTCAAAACTATCTTTTCGGGTAAATCTGAGCAATTATTTATCTTTGATTCTTTTCCGCTAAACATCTTAATTTCCTCAAATTTCTGACATTTTATAGCCGTTTGAACATGTACACATCCTCATAATAAAATTAGATGTGTACATGCCGTCGAAATATAACTGTTTATTTTTACATCTTCATTACAGAGCTTTCCCTCTCATTAAAATATTCTCTTTCTCATAAATGCCTGTAATTACACAATTCCTTTTATAATCCTATATTTTTGCATAGTGCTCATATATTCTTCCTGCCTTACAGGTTTTGTTGTTCCATTATTTGTATTCTTTGATTTACCAGCACTCCTGCACTGATCCACGCCTTCATGAATCAAATATGATGTTGCTGATGATATCAGCTCAGTCCCCATCCCAAATACGGTTTCATAAAACCTCAGTTCCAGTTTCGGCATTTTTTTAAGTGCCTCTTCCGCAGCTTTAAAATTACTAAAACTAAACATTGAGAACGCTGCTGATGACGCACCTTGCAGGACAGCCTCTTCAAAACTATTTCCGCCCGCATAGCTCGTCCACATAGTATATGCGCCAGTAATTGCATAACTAAGGACTGAATAAGCACCTCCATATACTTCCAAAAAGGACGTGCCCGCCGTAACCGCTATGTCTAACCATGTATACTCCCGCCCTGTTACTATAGCAGCCACATAGGATGTAGTCACATTAATTACAGCATTTACAGCTCCTGCAATCAATGTCGCAGATAATGCAAGCATCCCTGTCTCATCTGTTAAATTGACCGGATTGTTTTCACAGTACACATACAAGTTCTTATCTGAAACCTTTTCCGGATTTGCCGTCAATGCTTCCGGTATATCCGCACTGATAAGCCTTCCAACCTCTGGGTCATAATACCTGGTTTTAAGATAATACAGTCCCGTCTCTTCATCGTAGCAGTATCCTCTGTAGCGGAACGGGTTCAGCGATGCCAGCGTGCTGGTCGTGCTGTCCGGAAGGAGTTTTCCCCAACTGTCATAGATATATGTTACTACCTGTGTTCCGCTTTTGTCAACCAGCCCGATGACGTCTCCCTGAACATTGTAGATATAGTAATAATACTGGGCGTCTGTCCCGTCTATCACCTTCATGGCAAATGGCTTTCCGTCCTGGTCATAGACGAAGAGGAGCTCCTGGCCGTCTTTATTTATGCCGAGGATCGTGCTTCCGTTCAGGTAATACTCCGTTGATGATAAGACTGTCTGGTTGTATGTCTTTTTCTTTGAAATACGGTTTCCATCGGAATCGTAGGCAAACTGATAGGTATATCCGCCCTTCGTAACGCTCGCCAGTTCCCTGCCGTTCTTCCAATCCATTGACATCCCACGGTAAGTGCGCGGATTTCCGAGGCTGTCATAATTACCGATCGTCGAAGATGTGCCGTCACTGACAGAAATTCTCGTAAGCTGGTCCTTCCATACCGTATTGCCATAGGTATACGTTGTGGTCTTATTCACCGTCCCAAGAGTCCCGGTCGTATAAGCATATTCTTTTCTGGTCAGCATATTTCCGCCTGCATTATAAGTGTAGCAGACGGTCTTGTTGTCCCACTTATTATCCTCACGGATCAGGCAGTTCAGCCCGTCATAGTAATAGGTGGCTTTCAGCGTCCTGCTGCTTCCTTCCCGGATGGTCTCAATATTTCCCCTTGCATCATAGGTGTAATACAGCGGCGTGCCGTTGTTGTTGAGGCACTCCACAAGCGTGGTCGTCATCCATTCCTTCTCGCCCGGCACGTAAGTGTAGCTGGTCTGGTAATCGTTGCCAGTATCCGATAACAGGCGGGACTGCAGACGCGCCATGGAATCATAAGACAGGATGCTTCTGTTCGTCCCGTCTACCCTCAGCTTATAGAGTAGTCCCGGAAGCTGCCCGCTCTCTGCATCTCCGTACACAAAGCCTGTTTTCACCTGATGCTCTCCGACCTTATTGATGATGGAGCTTACCCGGTTCTTGCCATCATAAGCGATACGCACCTTCTGCCCCCGGGTATTGTCCATGGCATTAAGGCGGTCGATCAAATCATAACGGTAACGGTAAGTGATGTCGTTTTTCTTATCCTCCCTTTTCTGGAGGTTATCATATTCATCATATTCGTTGACGGTCTCCGCCCAGTCCCCTGTCTTTCCCTTCTTCTGGTTAATCAGGCGGAAATTGTTGTCATACGTGTTCTTAACCTCATATCCGTTCGCATAGGTCACAGACTCCAATGGTCCGTTATTTGCATAATAAGTATTGCTTTCAAGCGTCTGGCTTCCCACCTTCACGGCAGTCTGGTTTCCGAAACTGTCATACTCATACTGGTAAGTGAACCCGTTATGGGTGATAGTCTTCAGGCGGTCGCCCTCATCATATCCGTACTGCACCTGGACAGATGCAGTCGATGAGGAAGGGCTGACCTTCCCTGTCACGGCAGTGATCCGGTCATTCTGGCTGTCGTAGGTATACTGTGTATGGCTGACAACCGTACCTGCCTGATCCTTCACCGACACCGTATCCAGCAGATGCTCATATTGTCCGGTGTAGGTATTAGTCGTTACAAATCCACGGGAATCCTTCACCGAAGCGACCTGTCTTCCCCATGTTGTATACGTCATGGAAGATTCCAGACGTTTTCCTTTATCCTCCAGGATGAACAGCATATTCTGGCTGTGTGCGCCTTCAAGACCCACGGCTGTGACAACGGACGCGCCCGCCGTATAAGAAGTCCCTTTGATGCCAAATTCCTCACCCGATGCCGGATTTTTGATGACATAGGCATTTCCTTCCTTTATAAATCGGAAGATCTGTGCCGTATTGCCGGACTGGTAGGTCTGCAGCGTAATCAGATTCCGTCCGTCACTGTCCTGCCCCGCTCTTGCCAGCGCCATCGTCGGCGCATAGATAGGACGGATATAATAAGCATCGGACGGCGTGCCCACTTTCTGAAGCCTGAAGCACTGCCAGTCGCAGCCGTTATGGTAATACTGGCTGACACCGTTCCCCACTGCAGGAGTGACATTTCCTATGTTCAGATACTGGCCGCTGTGCCTTGTACGGATAGCAAAGATATTGCCGTCCTTCGGAGTGTCGGTCACTGCCCCGTCCGCCGGTTCAAAATACCAGAGCTGTCGGTTATAGGTGTCATTTGCCGCCCACAGGGTCACGGAAGCACCGTTCGCCGTTGAATTTGCCGCATTGGTGAGACACCGTTTGTCGGAGGAGCATTTTGCAAGGATCTGGTACTCCCCGCGTTCCGTCATGCGGAGCTTGAAACGCTGTGCCGCATCTTTATCCTTTGTATGGATCACTATTGCTGTGCCGTCCACACTAGCTCCGTTTTTCACTTCCAGCGCCATTCCTGTGGCATGAGCCGGGATAAGCCGGATATATCCGGAGCCTGCATCCTCCACCTTCCATTTCTGGGCATTGCTTTCGTTGAATTCATAAAGCTGCACTGCCGTTCCTGCCGTTGTCTGGCCGTTTGTCACATCCAGGTATTTGCCGGAAACCTTCTCCCTGATATAATAGTTCTTCCCCGGCGTCACAGCCCCGTGGAAACGGTCGCCGTATGCCACGGTCCGGGTCGGGCTGCCGCAGTTATTATATTCAAACTGATAAACCACCCTCTCTGCACTGGAGCCACGTTTCAGGTTCTTTTTGTCATCATAGCCATACTCAAAGGATGAGCCGGTCACATCCATCATTTTGGACAGATTTCCGTCTTTGTCATTGGAAAATCCGGACTGCTCCGCCGCTGTCTTTGCCGAGATCAGATTTCCGTTATCGTCATATACATAACTCTGCGCATCGTCACGGATCATCATAAGACCGTCAAACCATGCGTCATTGGCATTGTTCCCGTAATACATCCTGATATCGACAGCTTGGTATTCCCTGTCCGTATTCCCGTCCTCTGCCGGGCTGACAACTTCGCTGACGAACTGCCAGTCGGTGCTGAATTTATTGAAAGAGATGTCTTTCCACTTATATGTGCCGTCTGTATACTGGAATCCTACCGAAATACCGAATTCCCCGTCCGGCACGCTGGTTCCTTTTGCCCATCCGCTGACTGTGAAAATATCCTTTCCTGTCCCTGTCACCGGGATTTTTTTCCAGAATCCTTTCCGCTTGCCGGGTTCTCCGAAAATACGAAGGGATTTTGACGAAAATTTGCTCTGAGATGCATTAGATCCGTCTCCCGCTGAATTTGTCAGGATTCCACTGAACGTAAGCGGCACATGGTTTGAGTCTTCCAGCTCAAAGTTTCCGTTTTCCACCAGATTATACTTATTGGCAGCCGTTCCGTTTTCCAACTGGAAGCAGGTCATGTTTGCCGTTCCTTTTGCCCGGAAAATTCCTGCGGTGATGACAGCCGTCTGATAATCCTTCGGCATATTAAATGTAAGGATCTCCCTCTGCCATCCGCCGTCCACATCTGTGTCTGTATTTTCCCGGATACCCGGTGATACGCCCAGTTCCACGCTGTTTCCTGCGCTGTTTATTGCTTTCACACTGATACCTACGAATCGGTTTGTACTCGTATCTGTATCTGATGTCTTTGTTGTCAGATCTGATACCTTCACATAGGCAGAAACCGTATATGCACCCTCTCCAAGCGATATCGACTGCTGAACTGCGGTAATGCTGTCCGCTATGCTTGTCCTGGTAATTTTCACGCTGCTTTTCCCGATGTAGCCGACGGCAGTATCCACAGACACCTGGCTCGTGTTCGTCGGATATTTCGTCCAGTTATTCAGAGTCCCGTCCTGGAAGCGGCCATTGAGCATGCCATTATTAACCGTTTTCATCGTCGATCCCTGGAGGCTGATTTTATTATTTTTCTGCCCCTGCACAAAATAATTGTAGGAGGCGCCGTTCCCGTCCTGGTCACTGACGCAGCACACTCTGCCGCAGTTATCGAACTGATAGGTATATGTTCTGTTATCCTCTTCCTGGGAAAGCATACCGTCAATTCCCGGCTCTTCATACACGGTCTGCATTCCGTTATTATATGTAATTCTGATTTCCTGTCCGTAGACCGAATTATTTCTTTCCTTAATCGTCTGCACACGTCTGACGCCGCAGTCTGTGATATAAGTATAATCCATCTCATAGCCGTCCGGTGCTTTTACATACATCAGCTCATGCCCGCTTGTGCTGTACCCGTAACGGCTTGTCTTATATGATGTGGAATTTTCCGTCAGCACATCCGGATAAACAATGGTCCGCAGGTTTCCGTTTTCGTAGGTATAACTGATATTTCTGCCCACCTCGTCCGTTATGCTGGCCAGATTGTTATCACTTCCGTATGTCAGGTAAATAATGTGGTCTATCGCACCGTTTCTCCCTGCTTCACACAGATGTGTCAGTTTTCCGGAACTATAATAGTAATAGATGCTGTTTCCGTTCAGGTCGGTTTCCTTCCTAAGCGTTCCGTCCTTGTGGAATTCCATTTTTACCTTTGCCTTTGTCTCCATGACAAAATAAGCGTTTTCATTTGTAGAGGAAGTTGTGGTAATCACATATCCCAGGCCGTCCTCGTCCTTCAGCTTATTGCCGTCAGACGTATCCTTGTAGAAGTAATGCTTTGTGCCGTCTCCGTCTATGTAATAGTACGGATAATCCGTGATGCCCGACGCTTTCAGCTCCTGATGGGCGGACAGTCTCCATCCGTATCCCATGCATTTGGAATTATCATTTCTCATGGACAGGTTATAAATGTGGCTTACGCTCGCCGGAAACAGTCTTCCGCTTGTCTGCGTATCCTTGTGGACCAGTACCAGATTCCCGTTAAAGTCATTGACATATCCTGTTCCTGCACGCCCGACATTCTGTTTGTGGTAGCTGTAATAATCTTCCAGCCCATTTGCGTCACGGTAATAAAAGCTTCCCGTCGGGAACATGTCCGAAGTGATTCCAAAACCGTCATCCGTCGGATAATCCGCAGATACAAAGTATGCATCGGACTGTACGGATTCATCGTACAGCTTCAGCAGAATCCCCTGATTGCTGCTTGAGGACGCATACCACTGCCTTGCCGGCTTTGTGACGTTGAAGTTCTGGAATACCGGCTGAATACCACCGCTGACCGCCACGTCTTTAATTTGTTTTAAATCCAGCACTTCCGCATTGAACTGCGGTTTAGTATTCCATGTCACACTTCCTTCCGACCAGCTTCCTGTAATCTGATGGGCCGTTACATAGAAAGGCTGTCCGTTGTATGCAGAGAAGCTGTACTGACAGACACCGATGTAAGCATGATAAAGTACCGCTCCGGCCGGAAGGACGGGGAGCTGTGTGAACTTCACAAGCCCGTAGCACTGGCCATATGCATCATTATTTCCTACGCAAAATGAACCATAGGAGCTTACTACACTGCTGGAAGGCTGTTTCTTCCTTACGAAAGTGTCCATAATGGCGGAAGAAGTCTTTGCCGTCTCCATATTCGGGTCGATGATGACCGGGAACTGCCTGCCCTCTGCGGAAAGCCATTCCTGATCCGCTGCAATAGTGAGCAATGTCTCGCTCTCTGAAACAGCTTCTGCTTCGTAATGCACATCCCCGAAGACACCTGTGTTCTTCTCGAACATACAGGGAGCTTTCATCCGGTAAACGCTTTCATCCGTATTTTCTTTCACATTATAAAATACAAGATCACCGTTCTCAGCCTCAAGACGAAGCTTTTTATGTGTAATCCGGAATGTCAGCGGAATCGTCGCCGCTTCTTTGTCCTTCAGGATGATATTCTCCTTAAGACGCTCGCCTTCCAGATAATATTCCAGGCTGATGCTTTTTAAAATATCTTCATAGATACCGCCGCTTCGCTGGTGCTTTACTTTCACCTGCTTCCGATTCCAGATACTCACATCTTCCGATGCGGCTGCGTTTTCTGCAATATCTGCTTCTATGTCTGCGGCTGCCTCTTCCGCATCTTCTTCATTTCCCGCAGAATCCTTTTCCTCATATACCCGGAAAACTGTATCTGTTGTCTCTTTGCTGTCTGCCTCCAGGCCCCAGGAAATCTTATTGCTTCCTTTATGGATGGTTACCAGTTTTTTTGACTTGCCATGTTTGGCAAACTTTACCTTCATGGCTGCATTTTTATTCTGATAGCCCTCCCCTTCATTATTATCTTCCTCAAGGCTGTTGTCAATCTCTTTCCACTCTCCGTTTTCCTCATAGTGGACCGGAGACGGATATACGGCGATGATGCCGCCGTGATTCTCCGTGCGGAAGTATTTCGTGTCCGCAGTTCTCTTCTCCTCCATCTCTTCAAGGATTTTTTCTTCCTTTACGGATTCCCGTGCCGGAGCGTCCGCTTGAACTGCTGCCGCTTCCTGAAGTTCCGCAGCAGACATCACATTGTCTGCTGCATTGTTGTTTGTCATATCATTTGCGTTGCTTTTTAAAGTTGTCATTATTCTTTTCCTCCTAAAATTCTTATGTAATTAACTGTTCAAAGATATCCGGATTATCTTAATATGAATTACGCCTACAGTCTTGACATCTCTTGTACCATATGATATTTTATCTTTATCGAACATTCGTTTGTTTGCTGTATTCCGTAATTCATACTTGTATGATACTCGGCATTACGCAGATTGTCAAGCATAAATTTATGTTTTTCCGTAATTTTTTATTTTTTTGTTTTGTTTCTCCGTTTACTTTTTGTGAAATTTCTTTTATAATGAATGCGTAAAACATAAGAAACCCCCGGAGAAAAAGAAAGGAACAAGATTATGGAAAAAGCTGCTGTTTTAGACCGCCTGATTAAAGAGCACGGATTTTCTGTCCGTTCATTTGCACAGAAGTGTGACATTCCTGAGAGTACTCTATACACGATCCTGAAAAAAGGAGTAGGGCGTGCCAGCGTGAATACGATTCTTACTATATGCAGGAATCTGGGCATTACAGTCGAGGAACTGGATGAGATGGCGACCGGAGTTTCCGGGAAGGATCTGTCACCTTCCTATGAAGATGTGGAACACCTGCTTGCCCGCAACGGCAAAGAGTTTTCTCTGGAGCAGAAGATACAGCTTATCAAACTACTGTCCGAAATTGACGATAAAAAGGACTGATTTATTTGAAAGAATGTGAGATTCAGAGGAAGATTGTCTCTGTGTTTACGGAATGTGAGGTTCACTCTTTCCCTGTAGACTGTAAAGAACTGCTGGCGCACTACGGATATAAAATATACAGCTATGCGGAGCTGCGTAGGAAGAGCAAAGCTTTATATGATATGTGTCTCGCCTATTCCGAAGATGCATTTCGCTACAGTACCGGAAAAATCATTGCATATAATTCGGATAAGCCTGCGACAAGGATTCATTTTTCCCTCGCCCATGAGCTTGGACATCACGTTCTCGGACATCAGGGCACAGCAGAAACCTTTTCGGACGGGCCGGACGCAGATCAGAAGAAGAAAGAAGCCCGCAGATTTGAAATCGAAGCGAATTATTTTGCCAGCCACCTGCTCGCACCCCGCCTCGTCATGTATTATGCGGACTGTCGGAGTGCCTGGGACGTATCAGATATTTTCCAGTTGTCCGAACAGGCGGCAAGGATTGCATATGATGATTATCTGGACTGGCATCGGAAGTTCCTTTGCCGCAACCGGCAGCCGGACCAGGCTGAGCAGGATATGTACCGCCACTTCTATCAGAAAGAACAGGGATGCTTTGTGTGGAGCATCCGCAAATGCGGCATCTGCGGAAAGACCATTTACAATTCCCGCAGAGATCATTACTGGTACTGCGGGGGCTTCCCCGAAATCCCGGAAAATGAATATGTAAGCTTCTTACCCCCATCTCCGAAGCCTGAACCGGAATTCGACTATACGCCCCCGCTCAGTCCTTATGACGATGAGAACATGCGGACGTTCCGCCGATGGGAAGAACAATGGCTTACACCGCCTGATTAATGTTCAGGCTCCGCCCACGGGCACTGATGCAGCCTTCCTGCTCGCATTGTGAATATCCCCGCGAAGCGTTTTATGATTGATATAGAGAACGAAGTGTCCTATATCATAAAAAAAGAGTTCCTGTATCCAATGGGGAGCTGCGGATTTTCCCCATTGAATACAGGTACTTTTTTGCACTTCCGTAAAAGTAGCGGTTAAGAGTTCCTATTGCCCGTATTTTTCAACAAACCTCATGATGATCGTCGCACACTCCGCCCTGCTTGCATTGCCCTGAGGATCGAGCTTTGTGCCATTATCTTTACCGGCTATTATTCCCATTCCAACCGCCCACTGCATCGCATCCTCTGCAAATTTGCTCACCCGGGACGAATCACTGAATTTACCGAAATCTGCCTTTTTGCTTACATCATATCCTCTGCGGATTGCATACCGGTACATCATGACAGCCATCTGCTCACGGGTAATACTGTCTGCCGGACCAAATTTTCCTGTATTGGAATACCCCGTCACGATTCCCATGTCACTTGCCCACAGCACCGCATCTGCATACCAGATTCCCTTTGCCACATCCGGGAATTTTTTTGTATATTCCACGTCAGGCTCCCCGTTCATCCTATAGAGGATGACTGCAAACTGTGCACGGGCGACCGATTGCCCCGGCGCAAATTTCGTCTGATTCAGCCCTGTCATAATCTGATTGCGATATACCCAGGCGATCGAATCATAATACCACTGGGATTTTGCCACATCAGTAAACGGGAGCGGATTGTACACTGTCACGCCCACGGAAGCGCTCTTCCCATTGTCAGTGCTTACCGTGACTGTCGCATATCCCGCAGATCTCGCCGTTATCTTCCCTCTGTTATTGACAGAAATAACGCCCGGATTGTCAGAGTTCCATGTGACCTGTGCGGTTGAACTCTGAGGAAGCATGGAATACAGCAGATACATCGTATCATTTACTTCCAGCTCAACAGAACTGATTTCCGTCACAATGGCTGTGGGATATGTCCGCACATCCACCGGCGCGGCGAGCACAGATTCCGTTTCTCCCGGAACTTTCGCCAGAGAATACTGCAGTACGCCGTCATGTTTTCTGCAGCCGTAAATATATCCCGACGAAGTATCCGGCTGATACACCATTGTATCTTCATTTGTCTGCAATGATATTTTTCTGATTTCCGAAGCTGTATTATAATACAGCCATCCTTCGTGCAGGAACAGACCGGAAAATGCGGTCTTATAGCCATATCCGGGGGAATCCCAGACGCCCCACCTCCCGAGATTTTTCAGCACGGTTTCTTCCTGCGCCGCCAGATTTCTCTTATAGATATCCTTTTCTTTTACATAATACGCATATCCGTCGGACATGATGACCGGACTTGTCGCCTCACGCCAGTACGCATTGTCATATCTTGTGCTGGTGCAGGCAATATCTCCCACCATACTCTGCAGCGTCCAGCCATAATGTCCTTCCGACTGTATCACCTCGTCACTCACCAGGAAATTTTTATGCTGAGCCATCCCGAACCGGTCTCCCACCGGGTCATCCCACGTACAGTCTGTCTGATAATATGCACCGTCTATTTTGATGATATTCCAACCATGCCCCATCGAACTGCTGGAAGCCACATGGCATTCAATCCCAAGCCGGTTCATAATATACTTATATGCATACGCATAGGCCTGGCAGACACCGATTTCATTCATAATGAGTCCGCCGCTGCGGAAAGAATCTGCCGGCAAAGTATCATTTTCAAAATTTTCATTGTCATACTCAAACCGGCTGACCAAATAATCATGGATTATAAGCGCCTTCGTTTCCTCCGGCATATCCTCATTAATCTGCGCCAGGATCTGTTCAACCTTTCTGTCCACATCATAAAAATAATTTTCCGTCTCTGCCGTGCTCATTGTATTGGAGATATCCAGCTTAACATAATATTCCCCCGAATAATAAAACTGCAGCTCGATCCCATTGCTGAAATACGGGGAAAAACATCCGAGATACGCAACCTGATACGTATTAATCGGAATATGAAGCCCTGTGATATTCAGTTCTGTCTTCCCCGACAGCACTGCCTCCTTAACCTTCTGCTCCAGCAGGAAAAACAGCTCCGCTTCGTTATTATACTGCTCACTTTGCAGCTCCACATCCCCGGTGTTATCTTCCGGAAGCTCCGATGGCGTCAGCTCTATGAGCCCGGGCTCCCAAATACCGCCGGAATAAAGTTCACCCTCGTATGTGCTTTCGCTTTCCACGATATCTATACCGTCATCTGTGCTCTCCTGCGCGCAGACAGCCTGCCCGGACAATAACACACATACCAATACTGCCGCCAGAACCCTTTTTCTTTTCATAAATCCTCCTTTTCCGAACCAGATATCGCCCTGAGGTTCTTTGATATTTTCTATAATTTCATTTACTATGTATTTTTATTTTTTCATCACCATCCCGACTCTCACCATCCTAAACAGGCGCTCCGCAGCATCTGAAAATAATTCCTCTGCCTGCGCAAGCGCTTCCTCCACCGGCATGGCCGCGTTGATTGTCGTAATAATGGAATCCACACCACAGGCGTAAATATCCGATGCTCCGGCTCCCATCCCCCCGACAATCGCGGCACAGGGGATCTGATGCCTTTTCGCCGCCATCCCGACACCATATGGAACCTTCCCGAATACCGACTGGTAATCCAGATTTCCCTCTCCGGTCACAACCAGATCTGCGCCCTCGAGAATACGGTCAAAATCCACAATTTTCAGGATTGTTTCAATTCCGCTGCATAAATCCGCATGTGCAAATGCCATCAGTCCGGCGCCAAGTCCTCCTGCCGCCCCTGCTCCCGGCATATCGGCGATTTTTCTTCCGAATGTCCTTTCCAGCACTCCGGCATAATGGGACATCCCTGCCTCCAGAAGCTCAAGCTCTGACTCTGAAGCTCCCTTTTGAGGACCGAATACATATGTCGCCCCATTTTGTCCGAGCAATGGGTTTTTCACATCGCACATGACAGTAAATTCCGATTCCGCGGCTGCCGGATGAATGCGGCTCATATCAATACGGCAGATTTGTCCCAGATTCGCCGGAACCGGGAACAGTTCTTCTCCGTGCTGATCAAGAAACCGTACCCCCAGTGCTGCGGCACAGCCGATGCCTCCGTCATTTGTCGCACTTCCGCCGATTGCAAGATAGAATTTTCTGATTCCCCGCAAAAGAGCATCCAGAATCAATTGTCCCGTACCATAAGTATTTGCATTCAGGATATCCCTTTCCTTTGGCGGGACGAGCGGAAGTCCGGACGCAGATGCCATCTCAATGACCGCACAGTCATCGCGGCAGATTCCATACCGTGCATTTACAGATTTCCCTATCGGATTTTTTACCGTAACTTCGATCCGTTTTCCGCCCGTGGCAGACACGACTACATCTGCAGTGCCTTCCCCTCCGTCCGAAACCGGTACCCGGACTGTCTCACATCCCGGGAAAACCAGCCTTGCTTTCTCATCCAGCAGCTCGCAGACACGCTCCGCCGGCAATGTTCCTTTAAATGAATCCGGGGCAAATACAATTTTCATTTGCTCTTCCTCTCTTCCCTGTCTTTTTATATGGTTATCATAACATATATGCAATTTATTTTCTTGAATTTTTATCCCGATATAAGACATATGCCCCGTCCCCGGAACACTGCCGTATATACAGTCTATGCGCCGGAAGTTACTGTTCACAGTCTAATTGCAAAAGACGTTTGTACATTATTTACACAAAATAATATCCTATGATACAATGTTTATGAAACCTGTTAAAAAACAGGAGGGTTTTTATTTCATTAAAAAATGAAAAGGAGGAAAACAGAATGAAAAGAACCAAAAAATTATTGTCATTCCTGCTTGCAGTTGTTCTTGTTTTCGGGTGTCTGCCCGGAACAGCTTTTGCGGCGACAGGAGCGAAACCTGAAGACGGCACGACCAAACGGCAGCCATTTGCATCAGGTACAGGCGGAAGTACGAATTTCCGTATTCCCGGCCTGGTATCCCTTGATGACGGCACTATCGTAGGCTCATGTGATGCAAGATGGAACACTGCCGGTGACGGCGGCGGCCTGGATACCATCGTATCCCACTCAACAGACAATGGGGCAACCTGGAACTACACCTTTGCCAACTATCTCGGAGATAACGGGAATGTATGGAACGGAGCTTCGACCGCATTCATCGATCCGGCCCTTGCAACAGACGGCAAGACCGTATACATGATTGCAGACCTGTATCCGGCAAGCTACGCCCTCAACTCGGCAAATAATTCACCTACTCCCGGGGTAAGCATGGACGAAGACGGCAACCTTCTCCTGTCTGCAGATAACCGCAGCACCTACGCATACCACCTTGAGAAAAAGAGCAATGCCACCACAGCATCTTATTATGAGATTAAGGATGCAGACGGAAGCGTTGTTGAAGATTACACGGTAGACGCATATTTTAACATCAAAGGCGATAATGTAGATACAAACCTGTTCTGTGCAGATTCTCCGTATCTTACATTCCCTACAGATTACCTCTACTTTACGACATCTGAGGATGGCGGCGCGACATGGTCTGTCCCGACACTCCTTAATATGAGGAAATCCGCCGAGCAGAGCCTCCTGGTAGGTCCGGGACGTGGTCTTGTTACATCCAAAGGAAGAATCATTTTCACCGTTTATGAATATACATATGGAGATAAAAACAGTGCATGTATATATTCTGACGACGGCGGTAAAACCTGGACACGAGGTGCATCCGTATCCTCCCAGAGTTCAGAGGCTACCGTAGTTGAAGCCGACGGCAAGCTGTATATGTTCACACGCCACGGCGGATACTATGTATCAGACAACTGGGGCGAGACATGGTCCGACAGAATCGAGCCGGGAATCTCCTATAATCTGGGCTGTCAGTTAAGTGCCATCACTTACTCACAGAAGATTGACGGAAAGACCGCTATCATCCTTTCCGCACCGTCCAACACAGGCAGCCGTGCAGCCGGAAAATTCTTTGTCGGACTTGTACAGGCAGACGGAAGCATCGATTGGGCATATGAATACAGCGTTAACGGAAGTGATTATTATGCATACTCCTGTCTGACAGAACTGATTGATGGTTCTATCGGGCTTCTGTATGAAAGTGGCGGTGCTGCCATCACTTATACAAATATCCCGATCTCCGATATTGTTGAGGATGCAGCTATCGGTAATCTCTGGCTTGAGGATGCCGACAACAATGTCACGACTACTACTGTCATTAAACCTGATACTTCTGCTACATTTACTGTATGCGGTATTTCCGAAGGTGAGATTCAGGCTGTCTCCGCTGATGAAACAGTTGCAACTGTCAGCGTAAGCGGCAATACGATCACCGTCAGTGCTTCCTCTTCCGTATCCGGTCTCGGACAGACAGTAATTACAGTTAAAGTCGGCACGGAAGAAATCCGGCTGAGTGTAAATGTTACATCTGAAGAGAACTACGAGATTGTAACTCTTCGCATGGGAGATAGCAAAAAATATGTTGACAACACAGGTAATTATTCTGATGCCGACTTATCAGGAGCAAATACAGATATTGCCGGAGTAACTATATCAGGTGAAAGCAGAGAATCCGAGCTTCAGGCACAGCTTGCCACAGGCGTTGGAACATTTACCGGTAAAAAAGTAGATCTCAGCGACTGCCTGTATACGTTTACAAAATCTTCCGATAATACTTACACAATGTCGGCCTCCACAGCAGACGGCACAACGGTTTATCTTAGTCATAGTAATTCAAGCAGTGCGACTATACCGAACACTACGACCCCGATCACAATTACAGTCGCTAAGAATTCAGCCGAAGATTCTTTCTCACTCCAGGGCAACTCCGGAGGCGGCGGTAAATTCCTGTATTTCCACAAAAGCGGAAATCTGTATTTCAACAGACAGAGCAGTGCCGACGCCAACTGCTATTTTGAACTTTATACTCCGTCCGAATCAGCACCGGCAGATTCACTGATTAAAGGTTATACAAAAATCACCTCCCTGGATGAAATTGCAGACGGCGGTAAATATCTGATTGTCTCTCTGGGAGCCGATAATAATTATTATGCATTATACCCATCCGTAAGCGGCAGCAACTTCAACCACGTTGCAAAAGTCACAGATGAGTACAGCGTCATCGAGGAACCTGCAGTACAGCTCGCTACCGCAGTGGCAGCCTTTAACGGGGAATTAACAGGTGTAAGCAACTGCCTGTATACATTTACTGCCACAGGTGATAACACTTACCAGATTACGTCGACTACGGCAGACGGCAGTATGGTTTACGTTTACTATAAAAATAATACTTCAAACATACCAAACTCTTCCACTTCTACCACCATTACGCTGGCAGAGAATCCGGAGGATTCTTCTAAATTCAGCCTGTATGATAATGCAAGCGGCAGTACTGGCGGATACCTGTATTTCTGGAAGACAGCAGGCAGCAATGGTCAGAATCTGTATTATGACAGAAACTCATCTGTAGTAGATAACTGCTATTTTGAACTTTATGCACCGACCGAAACAGCTTCTTCAGATTCACCTGTCGCCGGTTATGAAAAAGTCGGCTCTCTGGCGGATATCGAAGACGGCGGACAGTATCTGATCGCTTCACAGGCAGGCGACAGCTATTACCTGCTGCACCCGGCCCTCGCCGGAAACAACTACGACCATGTTGCAAAAGTTACAGATGAAACAATTAACTACTCTACAGGCTCAACAGAAATCGTAATCGACGGTAAGACAGAAGGCAGCACTTCTGTTAAAATCGGTGATACGACATATTTCATCATTGTTAAGAATGACGAAGAAAATATCACTCTGAAAATAGGTGAAAGCTTTGTCGCTCCCGGTACTGTTATGCAGCAGGATGCAAATCAGAATGTCGTAACCACAGAAGCAAACACAACATTTGCACCATATGCGAGAATTACTGATTTCGTACCCGATGAGAAATACCTGATTGTACAGGGCAATTACATCATGATCAACTCCCCGAGTACCGCATCCGGCTCTCCGGCAGGTTTGGACATGAAGGCAGTAGACTTAACATATGATGAACTGTCAGAATATATGTGGACAATTTCATCTGTAGACGGAGGCGGATACACTATCCAGGATGCAGATGGAAAATATCTGAACTTTACAGATCAGAGCGGCAGTCAGGCTTCCATAGTACTTAGTGACACTGCACAGACACTCTCTATCGGAAACGGATCATCTGATGGTTTTGGCATTTCATATAATAACTATTATATGAATAACTGGAGCAAGAGCTATAACCGCGTAGCAGGATACAGTTCAAATGACAACAACTGGTACTTCTACCAGGCAGCTGAAGGCCTCGTGATCACAGGAGCCAAGGCCGGCACAACAAGCATCATCATCAGTGGAACTACTTATAACATTACTGTAATCGAAGATTCTGCAGACGCAGACTACTCCGCAGTTGATGCTGCAATTGCCGCTGCCAACGCACTGAACAAAGAAAACTATAAAGATTTCAGCGCTGTTGAAACTGCGATTAACAACGTAGTAAGAGGTAAAGATACTACAGAACAGGCTGCAGTTGACGCTATGGCTAAGGCTATCAATGATGCAGTTGCTGCCCTTGAACTAAAGGACGCAGACTACACCGCAGTTGATGCTGCAATTGCCGCTGCCAACGCACTGAACAAAGAAGACTATAAAGATTTCAGTGCTGTTGAAGATGCGATTAACGCTGTTGTAAGAGGAAAGGACATCACAAAACAGGCTGAAGTTGACGCTATGGCAAAGGCTATCAACGATGCGGTTGCCGGACTGGAAGAAGTTGATCCTGTTATTGATCCTACGCCTTCACCGGAACTTCCGTATAAGGATGTAAACAAAGGTGACTGGTTCTATGATTACGTATACGATGTATATGAGAAAGAACTTATGACTGGTCTGGAAGAAACAGTATTTGCACCAAACAACAATATCGTAAGAGCACAGTTCGCAGTTATCCTCTACCGTATGGCAGGATCACCGGACGTAACATTTAAAAATACATTTGCGGATGTCAGTGACGGCCAGTTCTACAGTAAGGCTGTAACATGGGCGGCAGAGAACGGCATTGTGACAGGATACACAGGATCTGGTTTGTTTGGACCGAATGATCAGATTACCCGTGAACAGATGGCAGCTATGATGTTCCGTTATGCGAACTACACGAAGCATCGTGATACAAGTGCACGCAAAAATCTGGACTCCTTCCCGGATGGAAATAAAGTACAGGAATTTGCAGTAGATGCTGTTAAATGGTGTGTAGCAGAAGGAATCATCAGCGGTAAAGGCGAAGAGCCGAAGATTCTTGATCCTCAGGGCAGTACAGTCCGCGCAGAAGCTGCTACAATTATCAGCCGCTACACTAAGCCGGTCATAATAACACCAGACGTAATAAATGAGATGAATTAACCGAAACAGAGACGAGATACGCTTTAAGAATCCCGTCTCGGATCAGCGGTCGTCAAATGTCCATTCGTGCCAGGCACGATGTACATTTTCTCATCGCTATAACCAAATAACGGGCCCATATGCCGGCAGCAACCTGCCGGCATATGGACCCGTATTATTTAACTATTTTTTAATTCTCCTGCCAGCTCAAATCCTTTCTTTGCCGCCATAACCGCGATTATCTCATTTATGACTGCTGCCGCGGCGACAGTTCCCTGTATGATCCGGACACATTCGGGCGAACTGTTCGCAAGCACCGATACGGCAATTCCGGTAAACACAAGCGATACTCCGGAATGGGGCAGTAATGTAAGACCAAGATATTTCTGTACATTACTGTCAAGCCCCGTGGCTTTCGCTCCTGCCCTCGCCCCGAAATATTTGCCTAAGGCTCTCGCAATAATATAAATAAACGTATAAAGTCCGGCATTATATATTGCATGATAATCAAGCGGAGCACCCAGATTGAGAATCACAATAATCATTGAAACTCCAAGGATCGGATTGAAATCTTTTACGATGTTCTCAAGCCTGTCCGCGGAAACCATATTAGAAAATGCCGTTGAAAATGCCATTCCCATCAACATAAAATTTAATATCGGAGACGGCATAAGATACGTATTACATAAAATTCCGATGACCGAAGTTAAAACAATTCCCAATATCAATATCAGCAGTGTTGTTTCTTTCTTCTCTGTTTTCTTCAAAAGAAATCCCGTAGGCACACCTGTCAGCACGCCAATCAGCAGAGGAAGAAAAATCATGACAGGTACCATATACAACGGCATTCCGCCTCCTGACAGATGACGGGCAATGACTGCTATCGTTGTAAAGAAAACCGCAACACCGACCATATCATCCAGTGCAGCCATCGGTATCAGTGTCTGCGTGACAGGCCCTTTGGTTTTGAACTCATTTACAATTGATAACGCAGGGGCCGGAGCTGTCGCGAGAGCAATTCCTCCTAAAACAAAAGCCAGATATACGGGAGCCCCCGCTATCTTGAATGTTACGGCGAATACAGCCGATACAAATAAAAAAGTCCCCAGCGACTGGGTAAGTGTGGTTATAACAAGCGCTTTCCCATAACTCTTTATTTTCGACCATACAAGCTCAGTGCCGATCATAAGACCAACCGCACATTCTAAAATGTGAATTACGGTCTGATACCATGATGCATCAATCAATTTATCCGTTATAAGCGAAAAAGCATGGGGCCCGAGCAGAATCCCCGCGATCAGCCAGCCAAGAATAGCCGGCAGTTTTAATTTTGAAACAGCCTTTCCTGCAAGAAATGCAATCAGTATTGCTATAGTCCACTGAATGATTATCACGGCGCATCCTCCTCCTTTAATATACCATAAAACATATAATCTATCATTTTCGGCAGAATATCCTCATGGGCCTGTGCAACACTGTCAACTCCCCCGCCGCCCAGAGAGGGACTTGTAAAATACCAGTTAAACATATTCTGCAGCATCAAAAAATAATTCGTCGCACCTTCACTGTCTATTCCATCCCGCAAATGATTACTGTCCAATATCTTCTCAAAAATCCTGAGATTCATTTCATCATATTGCTTTCTCATTACAGCAATCACTTCCATATGCTTCTGCGGCGGATGTACCAATGACTCGACCACCATACCGGCCATATTTTTATTCTGCTTAAAAAAGGCAGCCCTTGCCGTTATATAAACATGGAAATCGCCCTGTTCCGCCGTCTCCCGAAGTGCTTCCGTCAGTTCATGAAAACATATTTCAAGGCACTTCAGATATAATGCATCTTTATTTTCAAAATTATGATAAATCAGCCCCTTGGCAATTCCTTTGTCGCATACATTATTAATTGATGCCGCTGCATATCCTTTTGTTCCAAATTCCTCAATCGCTGCGGTTATTATTCTTTCTCTTGTCAGCTTTGTTTTCTCTTCACGTTTCAAAAATATACCTCCCGCCATCATTTATGGTCCGCCCGCGGATCATCTTCCGTTAAATATTGACCTATCAGTCTATATTACGCATATTCTATAAATTAGTCAATAATAAGTTTTCTTTTTCCGTCACATAATAAGTTTTCTTTTTCCGTCACACACAAAAATTTGTTTGCCCTTTTGCACAAAAAGTACTATAATTAACACATTATTATGAGGAGGATAACTAATGATAGAGCTGTTTATTGATAATATCGAATTATTTCTGACCTATATAGTTGAGATCTGCACAGTTCTTCTTGAACTATTCGGTGTCATCGTTCTTGTATGCACCGCCGTCAGATGCTTTGTTATGTGGATTCATCACGATTCCAGGCTCAGACTTGACCTGGCACGGGGGATTGCACTGTCACTTGAATTTAAAATGGGAAGCGAGGTTCTCCGTACTGTAGTTGTACGCCAGTGGTCTGAACTCGGAATCCTCGGCGCAGTCATTTTCCTTCGGGGACTGCTCACCTTCCTCATACACTGGGAAATTAAACATGAAAAAGAAGACCTGGAAAAGCAGAGCTGATAAATGTCTGCTGCAGCTTTTCCTTTTGTAAAAATTTAAAAACCGCCGTAATGAACCAAATTCAGAACGGCGGTTTTCTTTATTTTCTATTGTAAACCTGTTTATCCTTTATTCTGTCAACTGCATTTCCTCGTACTCACTCAAATCAGGAAGTTCTACAGTTACCGCTTCTCCGGGATTATTATACACAGCATTCATCACCAGGGAGCATTCTGTTTCTTCACCTTCCACCACCATAGTCATTGTCATTTCAACATTCTGCTCAGTAATATAACCTTCTTTATTTACAGTAATCGTTCCTTTCATTTCTTCCAGTTTTACATCAGAATCTTCGATTCCATACATGGACTCCATGGTTGTCATTACACTGTCCATATAGTCCGCCATCTTCTCGGTATCGCCGACAAAATTAATAATGTATGTACCATCTTTTTCTTCCATCTCCAGCTCTTTCATTCCTTCAATGCCGATATTGACCATCCCTGTGCTGCCTTCCAGACTCTTCTGGATTTCAGCGAGATCCATAGGTGTTTTTATCTTCATCCCCATCATGTCCATATAATAATAACCATCTGCATAATAAAGGTTCATATCCATGGACACGCCCTGCCCCGGCATATTCAGGCTCATAGGCATCTCCATCTTCATGGTTTCCTTATTATTGTCCTGAACCTTAACATCCATCTGCATTTCCATAGCCATTGATTCTCCCGCTGCGGTCATATCCATATCCATGTCAATAGTAAGATCCATGTCAGCGGATTCCTGTGCTTTCTGCATTGCATCATTTAAAATTGTTTTTACATCCTTCTTTTCTCCCCCGCATCCTGCCAGACAAAGCACAAGTATGGCAGTAAGCAGTACACTCATAAATTTTTTCATAAAAATCTACCTCCTTTTTTTTCTCCATTATACATGACATTTCCTTATAAACATATATGTTTTTTCACTTGATTTCTTAATATTCTATTACAATTTTAATATAATTATAGCCCGCAGGTTTTCCCGCGGGCTATTGAATCATGTCTTACTCTTCTTTTCTTTAATATGACCGCACCAGCTCTATTTCTCCACCTTTTCAAAATCTGATGCCGGATGTTTGCACCACGGGCAGATAAAATCTTCCGGGATTTCCTCTCCTTCATATTCGTATCCGCATATTGTGCAGCGCCATACTGTCTTATTTGTTTTTGTCTGCGTTTCCGTTTTTTTCGGCTTTACATTTTTATGATAATAATCATAGGTTACGGAATCCTGTTCCCCAAGCACATCCATATCTGTAATATCTGCTATGAATAATGTATGGGAGCCCAGATCTTCTGTCTTTACAACACTTCCTGAAATATAAGCGTTCGTTCCTTCCGTAATCGCAAGTGTATCATTTTCAAGACGCTTCACCGCTGTAAATCCTTCAAACTTGTCCACATCTTTTCCGGACTGGAAACCAAATCTTTTGTACATTGAAAAATCAGCATCAATGCTGAGCACAGATACCGTAAATATCCCTGTCGCCATAATCATATCATGAGTATAATTCGCCTTATTGACGGAAATGCTGATTCTGTTCGGGTCAGATGCCACCTGCACCGCAGTATTAATAATACATCCGTTATCCTTTCCGTCCTGCTTTGCGGTCAGAACAAACAATCCGTAACTAAGCTTATTCATTGCCTTTATGTTCATAATATCCACCTCCTTCCCTTATTTTACCAAAATATGTCATAAATATCCAGATATAATTCAACAGTATAATTCATATTGTTGTGTTTGAGGCACAAGTCAAAAAAACACCACGAAGGCGTATTCGCATTATATCCTCTCATATTGCCTTATTAATCTGTTAATCTCCTTTTTCATCTGCTCAACCACTTCATCCGGGGATACAATCGTTACACCTTCCCCCAGAGAAAAAATCCACCCAAGGAACTGATTGCTGACATGTACATCCACAATTACTGTAAAATGATTTTCATCTTCAGGAATCATCATCACATCTTTTCCAAACCGGTCTATGATCACACCTGCAAGATTATTTTCCACCTGCAGCTTTACTTCTTGTTCTTTTCCTCCAAACATCCCAAAACTTTTCTTTGCATAATCCGCCATATCCAGCTTTTTAAAATGTGCTTTTCCTTCTCTCTGTTCATCAGACATCTGGATGTGCAGCATTTTATCAACACGGTAATGCTTAATCTGCCCGGCATCGGAATCATGTCCTACAAGATAATAATTCTCATCATCCCAGGAAAGTCCCCAGGGACTGATATGATACCATGCCCCTTTATGGCGAAGTTCCATTTCTTTTTTTACATTCCACTGAAAATACTGAAATCTTATTTTCTTATTTTCGGAAATCGCATTATGAATAGTATCCACCGTATAGTAAATGCTTTCATTCATTGTCTTGATTCTTCCGGATACATATACCTGACGCTGCAGCTTCATCGCCTCATATTTACTGACCAGCTGTTCCAGCTTTTTAATCAGGGCATTTGTTTTCCGCTCTGTAATAAATTTAGAAGACTGAATAGCATCTACCAGAAGCTTCAGCTCTGGCAGTTCAAAAGGACGGCTTACCACATGATAATGGTAGCGGTTTCCCACCGGCTCGCCTTCTACCTCAATTCCCAGCATTTCAAGGTCACGCAGGTCATTATAAATACTCTTTCTGTCTGCCGTGATCTCATATTCTCCCAGTGCAGAAATAATTTCCGGCATGGTAATATAATGATCATCATCTGTCTTTTCCAGCATGATCTGTGCAAGACGGTACAACTTGAATTTCTGGTTCGTTCCCCTTGGCATAGCACTCTTCCTCCGATCAGAACATTATTATATAAACTAAATTCAGTATAACACAGATGGGAAGAGCATTATAGTATAATGTGATGCCATTAATTCTAACAGTCTTATTACTCTGCACATATTCCCATAAAGAGTTATATTTACTCATTGTGTTTTGCTCCTTTCAAATCCGCATCTGAATACCTTTATGAGTTCACTATATATCGGAGAAATAAGAAAAATCAAGACTCCCTTTTTATTATAGAAAAAAGGTTTCTTTTGTTTCTTATTTTCTTATTTTGATAAATTTTCTGCCACTTTTCTGATTATGTCTATAAGCTCCAGATTCTCAGTGTATTTATCAGGAATTGCATCAATTCCAAGATATGTTCCAAGAATATTTCCGGCAATTGCACCTGTAGAATCACTGTCACCATTATGATTTACAGATGAAATCATCGCTGCATCAAAATCATTATCATGTTTCAATGCACAATAAACTGCTATTGCAAGAGCCTCCTCTCCAATCCACCCTTCGCCAAGCTTATGGATTGCATCCAAATCGTCTGTGATATCGTTGTCCGTTGCCAGATCAACTGCTTTTCTCATCAGATTTTTGAATATTTCGCATTCTTCCGGATCATCATCCATAAACAGAACCGGTACCTTTTCAATCATGTCTTCCATAATCTGAAGAAGGCTCATCTCTGGACGATACATTGCAAGATTAACAATGTGAACCAATCCCGCCGCAGAGATATAACCAAGCGGATTCCCGTGTGTTAATGCTGCAGCCTGTGCTCCTCTGGTATCGATTTCCTGCCATTCCATCTCATCCGGGGAGTAATACAGGCCAATCGGGGCAACTCTCATTACTCCGCCACAGCCTTTGCTGTTATTGATGGGCTCATAAATGCTTCCGAACTCTCCTCTCTCCAATGCATTCAGACAGGTGATACCAGGTGCTCTTCTGTCATTCAGCTCTTTGATATCTGTCAGCCAGAGCCTATTCTTTCTGACCTTTCTGCTGAATCTCTGGGTTCGCAGCCACTCCTGATATGCATCAAACATGCCACCGATGTAAGCCGTATAATTCATCGGATTCTTTGCAAGAAGAATTCCTTCTGCCGTAAACAGTGTCATCTGTGTGTCATCTGAAATGAGTGCCTTCCCATTTGTAAGCTCGTATTCTGTGATTCCAGCAGAACCATATCTGCTGAAAATCCAGTCCTCTCTGTCAAATTCAACCGCGTACCCTAACGCATCTCCAGCAGCACCGCCAACCAGACATCCTAAGATTTTATTCATATCTCTCATATCTATTACCCATACATGAAGAAAATCTTCATGTCCCTTTCGTTATTCTCTGACTGTATTATTATATTCCCTTATTTTTCAGGATTATTTTCCAGCCATCCTGAGGCAGTTCCAAGAATTTACAGAAAAACTGTGTAATCAATGCATCCGTATCCACAAACAGTAATATGTTACTATATTCAACCGCTTTCATTTCTGCCGTTTTCTGGAATAAAAAGCGTTTGTGTAGATCTTCACAGAAATAATCATTGCGACAATAGAAACCACCGTACTAAGTGCATCAACATAAGAAAGAGATCCCCCCGATCAGTTTCAGAAAAGTACCATAAGCAACTGTTGCCACAGCTGTTACTGCGAGCATCCAGGTAAGACCTTTGAAACTCATAGATTTCGTTTCGACCTCATGGGTTTCCTGATTCATGTGTTTTTTCCAGACATAAAATAATTCTTCTTTGATAAATTTAGACAACTTTATCGCCTCCCATTAGCTTTGATGCAGCAATTATACTGTATATGGTATAAAATAACGTCTCCTGAGAAGCGACCAATAACCAGCTCTATAAATAATTATCCATCACTTCTTGCAAATATCCCATATACTGCTGTTTCACGTTCTCCGGTCCAGTAATCTTCATCCCTGATCCAATGCCTGTAACCCATCCAAAGAACTGCGGGCTTACCGATACAAGCACTTTAGCCTTGAAAAGATCTTCTCCCTGCGGGATCAACCACACATCATGACCAAAGCGATCGATAATAACACCGGCCAGCTCATTCTTGCATTCCAGTGTTACTTCCGCATCTACACCGCCGTACATTCCAAAGGTCTTCTTAGCAAATGCTGCCAGATCAAAGTTCTTGAAAGATTCCTCTCCATTACGATCTGTTTCCAGAATCTCTGTATTCTGCATCTTATCAACACGATAATGCTTGATAATTCCGGCCGCTGCATCGTAAGCCACCAGATAATAATTTTCATCATCCCAGGTCAGTGCCCACGGGCTGACAACATAGAATGCACCGTCTTTCTTCAGTTTCAGTTCTTTCTTAACAGTCCACTCTGCATAATGGAACTTGATTTCTTTATTCTCGTAGATCGCAGTGTGAATATAGTTTACATTGTAATAAACGGTTTCATTCTCTGTCTTCGGACGGTTTACAATGAAAACATATTTGGAAAGCATTGCCGCATCCGTCCTGCAGCAGAGCTTCTCTAATTTCGTTATCAGTTCTTTGGATTTCTTCTCCGTGATAAACTTAGAAGACTGCACAGCATCTACCAGAAGCTTTAACTCCGGCAATTCAAAATCTCTGACACCGATATAATAACCAGGATTCTTTCCTTTCTTCTGCTGGATATCCAGTCCGAATTTATCAAGGATCTCCATCTCTGTATATATAGTTCTTCGATCCGTACTGATGCCATATTCAAATGTAAAGTACGGAGCTTCTGATCAAATGAAGCCATGGTATATTACCTCAATATTCTGTATATTTCTTATTTCCATACGGAGTACTCCCTTCTGCCACCATCTGCACGCCGGCAGCCTGATTACCAAAATCCGGATAATAAACCTTCGCAGGTTTTCTCGCCTGGATTTGACCAGCCAATCGCTCTTTCAAAAGCGTGTTTCTCTTGGTGACTATCACATTTCTCACTGCATAAGAAAGAGCCTTCTTCGTGCCAACCATCACCAGAATTTTTTTGGCCCGGGTAATACCGGTATAGATCAGATTTCTCTGAAGCATCACGTAATGGTTCATCAGCACCGGCATGACAACAATCGGATACTCAGAGCCCTGAGCTTTATGAATGGTTGTTGCATAGGCATGCACCAATTCATCCAGCTCAGTGGCATCGTACTCAATGCTCCGGCCATCAAAATTCACCAGAAGGGTACGATCCTGTATATCCACAGATTCGATGAATCCGATATCGCCATTGAAGACTTCCTTATCGTAATTGTTCTTGATCTGCATGACCTTATCATTTGGCCGATAAACAAACCCGCTTCTGCGAAGTCCCTCTCCCTGAGGGTTCAAGGCTTCCTGCAGTGCCATGTTCAGATTGGTAGCGCCGACCACACCTCTTTGCATCGGTGTCAGCACCTGAATCTGACTGGAAGGCGTCCGATAATATCCCGGAAGCTTCTTATGTACCAGTTCCACAATCAGCTTCACCGCTTCCTCGGGGTCCTCCTGTGTCATAAAGAAGAAATCCGTATTCTTTCCATTGGACGTATCCGGCAGTTGACCGGCATTGATCTTATGTGCATTCATGATAATCCGGCTGGTCTGGGCCTGACGGAAAATCCTGGTCAGACGAACCACAGGAAACACTTCACTGTCAATCACATCACGGAGCACATTTCCTGCGCCAACCGATGGAAGCTGATCAATATCTCCCACCAAAATCAGACGCATGTGAGGCGGGATAGCTTTCATCAGCGCATTCATCAGAACAATATCAATCATAGAACACTCATCCACGATCAGAACATCTCCCTCAAGAGGTGTTTCCTCATTTTTCTGATAGCCTTCCGGCGGTTTGAATTCCAGAAGTCGGTGGATGGTCTTTGCCTCCAGACCGGTGGCTTCCGTCATTCTCTTGGCAGCACGTCCTGTAGGAGCCGCCAGCAATATATTAAGTCCAAAGGTGCGATAGGCTGCGATGATTCCCTGGGTTGTGGTGGTTTTTCCTGTACCCGGACCACCGGTAAGCACCAGGACCTTTGCAGTCGCTGCCCGGCGAATGGCTTCCACCTGCACCTCATCATATTTCATATTTACAGTATTCTGGATTTTCTCAACATCCACAGACAACTCCGGATTACCGGTATCCTGTCTTGCTTTCATAAGAGAAACCCATAGTCTGTCTGCTGCCGGTTCTGCAGCCAGCTTTTTCAATTTATTGGCAACACCAACCTCCGCAAAATAAAAGGGTGGCAGGTAGATACATTCTTTTTCAATCTCTTTGGCAGCATCTTCCGGAATAACCTCATCCGGCGCAAACTGCGGAACCATAATCTTCTCACGAATCAATTCTTCATCCTTCAACATCTGATCCATGGTCATAATGATGCTGGTATCCTCCGCCTCCAGAAGTTCTGATGCTTTCCTGATCAGCTGATCACGCTCTGCATAAACATGGCCTTCATCTGCCAGCTCACTTAAGGTATACATGATACCGCTGCGCAGACGGATAAATGCCTCCTTGCCAATACCAAGCTTCATGGCAATGCTGTCAGCCGTCTTAAAACCAATTCCCCAGATATCATCCGCCAGACGGAATGGATTCTCCTTTACCTTCGGAATACTCTCATTGCCATACTGACGATAGATCTTCGCTGCAAATGCAGTGCTCACGCCATGATCCTGAAGAAAAAGCATAACATTCTTGATCTCCTTCTGTCGTTCCCAACTCTTTGCAATCTTATCGACGCGCTTCTTTCCGATACCGGGAACCTCCAGGAGCCGCTGCACATCCGTCTCGATGATCTCCAGTGTATCCGTACCGAACTGCTGCACGATCTTCTTGGCAAACTTCGGTCCCACACCCTTGATCAGACCGGAGCCAAGGTACTTCTCAATACCAAAAACTGTGGCAGGCATGGTCTCCTCCCAGCTCTCCGCCAAGAACTGTCTGCCGTACTTGGCATCCACCTTCCAATTGCCATCAATCAAAAGCACGGATCCAACATTGGCATCCACAAGATTACCTACGACCGTAACCAGGTCATTATAGTTCTTCACGGCGCACTTCAAGACAGAATAGCCTGTTTCAGGGCTTTGATAGGTTATACGTTCTACGACGCAGCGTATCTTAATCACTTAAGTCTCACCTGCCTTTATCATGATTTTGCTTATGCCTATATACTGTTATTCACAATCTGTTCCAAATGCGCTGCAATGAATTCCTGCGCTTTCTGAGAATACATGACAATTTGATATGATTGTCCATATGTCGATGTTCGTTCCTGCATGTAAAGCCCAAAATCTATTCCCAACTCCGTTGCTTCCGGATGGAGCTTTCCTGTGTATTTGTCCTGAACATCAATCAAATATCCTTTCCGTTTCAGCCAGTCTGTTACTGGTTTTGTACCAATTCCCCGCACATTTGGATCAAGTGCCAATCCTTTCAGCCTGTTCATAAAATGAGCAATCGAAGTATCATCTACATATTTAAACCCGGAAAGACATTCAAACGGAAATGGGGACTTTGACGATTTAGATGCCCGTCCGCCAATCATACCATCATTTTCCTTAACTGCAGTAAGAACCTCTTTTACAAAATACATACACCGGATCACATTCGGATTGTTTAATACGGAATCATCTTCCGTAGGTTTATTATTAACAGGATTCTTGCCATCAGCGATACGTTCAATATATTTCATGGCAACTTCCAACTTTTTCATATCAATCTGCATAATCTTACTTCACCACCTTAACGCTCCATTTAATTTCTTCGTTTTAGTTCATATACTGTCTGATTTTATCAATCAATGTAATATCTGCCGGCAGCCAGGCAACACTATCTAATTCATCTTTTGTAAGCCACTTCGCAGCTTCAGCTTCATTGAGTTCCAACTCTCCTGCTCTTACTTTAGCCCAGAAGCAATCCATAGAGAGATGAAAAGTCGGATAATCATATTCTTTCGTTCGATATCGTTACAAATAATGGCTGCGACTACTTTAATTGTCTTCATATAAACACGTCATGTCGTGATTTAAACTAGAAACGGAACAAAATAACTCTGTTATCATTATAACCCACACATGAATTATTGTCATAAGCAACTTTCGATTTTTCAAAACTATCTTGTTATTTTCTATTATTGTCAAACATTTATCTACACCCCCACAATGACACACCCCCGCAACGAACAATAAACACCCATTCAATTTTATCCACTTTACGAAAAACATAATAGCCGAGACTATTTTGCCAGCCTCAGCTATTCTCATTACTAATATTCTTCTCTAAAAATCAAACTCATCCGGATCCAGTCCTGCTTCTTCCAATACTTCTCTTCTTTCTTCCGGATCCATAAACTCTAACTCATCATAATCAAGCCCTGCCTCAGCAAAAACATCTTATCAAATCCAAACATGATATTCTCTCCCCGTAAAATCCTTAACTCTAAACTTCTGTTTCTAAATTCTGTTGTCTTCAATCTCCAGCGCAACAGCATCCGCGTTCATCTTCTTCCAGGCGATCACCTTATCTTGCTTAATAGAATACACCGTTGCTCCATAGCGAACTGAAAATTGTTTCAGTTTCTGATTGTAGATACCAGTCTGCCAGGATAACTGTTCATTCCTATCTTTCCATACATAAATGCAGATCGTCTGGTTCTTCGGATATCCTTGCTCTGATACCAACTGGAAGTCATTTAAATCAAAGAAATTTTTCTTCTTGAATAATCCAGCTACATAAGACTTCACTTTCTGCCACAATGTTCGCTCTCCCGTTTTCTCGCCAAGCATCTCTTCCAATGAGACTGCCGTCATTTCCATTTTCTCTGCTTGATGTTGTTTTAATTTTTTCTTTTTACTCGGATTAACTTTACTATTGTGTAAAGCATAGTCCTCCGGCTTGTACTCATAATTCTTGATGATACTTAATGCATAGCCGATATCTGTATCTGCGCACGCAGAACTCTGGACATGAAATCCTTGTGTGAATTCTCTTACACCTTTTTTCCTCACGGCATAATTATTGTGATAAAGCTGGACATGCCCTTTCCTTGGAAGACATTTAATTCGCCAGGTATCTTCCTTGTGCCATACGGTCATTACATCCATAGAGATCCGGGTCTTCATTCCGTTCTCAACATAGATGCTACGAATCTGCTCAATAGACATTTGAGCTTTTTCAAAAAAGGCACGGTATTTCTCAATCTCTTTCGGATCTTTTGCTCCAGCTGAAACATAAGCCTGAATCATACATTCAGAACAAGGTTTTAATTCCGAAACGTAGTCTTCAGACCAAAGTAAATCTTCATCCGGAATGTATTTGGCACAGGAACAATGCTTATCATGAATAACGTTTGCCTGTCTTGAATAGAGGTATTTGATTTTCTGGTCACTCATAATGCGATGACGTTCTTCGGACTCCTTGTTGGCAGAGACAGGCACAATCGGTGATGAGATTGCAAGTGCCAATGCCCCATCAACCATTACAGTATTTTCACATTCTCCGTGTAATTCACTGAGCAAATCTCCAAAGTCCGAATGCTCATAGTTTCTTGCATATGAAATACTTTTCCTGCTCATACATCACCTTCTTCCTGCCACTTCCTATTTATGAAAATGGCAATTCGTCATCAATTCCATCTGGAATGTTCATGAATCCATCTGCAACTGAAGTTGCTGCCGATGGTCTGCTGTAATTATTCTGTCCACCATTCCCTGCAGCTGCTTTGCTTTCTGAGAACTTCTGCTCCTCCACAACAATGTCTGTTGTATAAACTTTCTGGCCGTCACGATTCGTGTAACTTCCGGTCTGAATTCTTCCGGTCAGTACAATCTTTGTTCCCTGTCGCAGATACTTCTCTGCAAATTCTGCATTGCGCCCGAAGGCAACGCAGCCAATAAAGTCTGCACTCTGCTCACCGTCTCTTTTGAATCTGCGATCAACTGCGATGGTATATCTTGCAACTGCAGTAGAATTCTCTCCAGCGCCATACCTTACTTCCGGATCTCTGGTCAAGCGTCCCATCAATATTACTTTATTCATCGAATGCTTCCTCCATCATCTTATGTTTATTATCAATAAGACTCTTCCTACTGAGACTGCAGATCGTTCCATGAGGTGTTACCAGGACAACCTTGGCCTTTGCAGTGTCACCAATCTTGTCATAGATGCGTCCGGCACTCATGCTCTCACCGATGACGGTGTGTATGCTATTTGCCACATGTCCGATCTCGCCAAGTCCTTCCTTCTTTACAACGATGGCCTCTTTATCGAACTTGTTATCCGGTTCCTTCTTAAGTTTCAGTTTCACTCCCGGCTTCAGGTATTCATTGCCGTGATAGTACTTGGTTCCTGTCAATGTGAAATAAATCTTACTCATTGCCCTTCCTCCTTAGTCTTCCATGAATTCAAAATATTCTTTATCGCTGGCAAATAAAATGTACTTGCCATCTACGTATCCCATGTATCCGTTGCTTGTAACATATCCCTTCATTTGCCGTCCTCCTTGATTCCTTTTCTGATACTACCAATTTACAACAAATAGCTGTGCAAAAATCCTGACAACCAACCGGTATCCGAGCGGATTTTTTGCCCGAATCTGCCCTATCTGGGCATTTTTTTCAAAGTCATTTCAAAAATGTGCCTAAACTTTTCCGGACATTTTCGTATTTAGTAGTTGAGGGATAGGGAATAGCAAGGACATGAAGTGGTTGCACACCTTCCGGGCATTCGCCTCAAAATAGGAATCCTACCCAGTTTTGTTAATCTCGCTTCGCTCGTAATTTGCAGAAAGGAGATGCGCATAGCTGAAAGAAAAAGAGAAATCCAGGTTATCAAACTGCTGCCGAAAAGATTCGGCAAACTCAAAAGGCAATTCAAAATCAGACGGTCATTCAGAAATACTGTAAAGTCTATCGTGCATGTCGTGATGTGGTTCGTGTTGAGAAGGATGCTCCAGACAAAGCACTCTACCATAAACAATATCAGGCGGAGTATCAGCTGCATGATGTCACTTTAAAAGAACTGGATTCTGCCAAAAAAAGAAAAGCAGGATCTCCAAAAACAACAGAAGACCCTGTAGGTAATTGAACATAATTTTGATGCTATGATCCGGGAAACCGGTATAAAGGTTCCAGAGAAAGAGTCATCACAGAAAACACAGGAGGACATGTGCTGCCTATTCTATCCGATTCTTGTAAGTTACATAGACATGTCCCGCACCAAATACGAGCCCAAATAATATGAGCAGACAATGCCGCATCGTTATCCCACACAGTAAAAACAGACAGGTTGGCAATATCGCAAGAGTAATCTGCTTGCCAAAACTTTGTTTGTGAAAATACAGCATCCAGATAATCCAATAGGACAATATCAGCAATACATTTCCGATACTATAAATCAAAAATGCGTCAACGGATCCAAATCCAAATTCGGCAATCCCGATATTAAATACCATTAGAAACATACAAGCGTATCTTCCGATCTGCTCCAGAATATTCATAAATTTATTCGTGCAAAGGTTCTTCTTACCTTTAAACTTGATTGCGTAAACTATATTCGGAATAAGCAGCAAAATCACAAAAATCAGACCAAATACATTCAGCCAATCCATTCCCAGTTTTCCTGCTATAAATACAGCTGTCGGTCCATCTGAACCACCAATAATTGACATGTGCCTCACTTCACCTTTCCAATTCTAATAATGTGTCCCTCCTGTATAGCAGCAAATGTTGCAACCATACATACAACCAAAGCACTATAACGCAATTCCACTACTGCCATCGTCAGCGGCAATAAAAACACCAATAGGCCGGTAACCTTATTTGCTACAGTATGAACGGATACAAACTGTTTTTCTACTACAAATCCGGAAATGATATTGATGATCTTAATAAGAGCAATGACTCCTATCCAAATCCATATGCCCTTAGGGATTTCCATAACCGGAAACATCTTATAAGCTGCCGCTACTACAAATACTATGTCTGCTATCGTATCTAACTTTGATCCAAATTTACTTTCGGTCCCCAGCTTTTTGGCAATGGTTCCGTCAATCATATCCGTACATCCAGCTGCCAGATAGCATCCATAAAATACTGGTGAGAACACTGGAACCAAAAATATGATTGCACTGAAAAGAATACGACAGCTCGTAATCACATTTGCTACCATTATTCTTCCACTTTCTCGAAAGCTACTGTTTCTGCTTTCATCGATATCTTGCCTACCCGATATCCATACTCCGGCAATTCCTTCTTGAACTTCAGAAAAGAGTGATCAATCGGAATGCCGGCAATTTCCTCTATTTCAGCATAAGTCAGCTTGAAACTTTCTGTTCCATTTTCCTTTATCCATTTCCATAACGGATCATATTTACTCATCGTTATTTCCTCTACCAATCTTTTTTTAATTGCGAATCTTAAAGAGGATTTTACCCACTACTGAGGCGAATCGTTCCCTCCCTAACGTTCTACACATTTGAGAAAGCGGCATCCCCTACTAAGATGATACCACACTCCGATTCTAAAGAGAAGTTTGAAAATCCTGTTTACAGACCATTCAAGGGATGAAAATATTACATATCATGCATGAATTCAACCCCTCTCTGTAGACTATCTTTTCCCGACTTTTTTGCGTAATACTCTTTCTGTGCCTTCTTCCACTATTTTTTTAACTTCTTTCATATTTGATATCTGTTGCCGCAAATCATTAGTTGCAATATTAGTTTAACCATACCAATCAAATCTTTCACCCATAAAATCACACTCATCAGTGGTATTTGTCAATTCTGCCCATCTTGCAGAAAGCAATTTAGAATAGTCAGGATAAACCAACTCGGACACGCCGACAAAGTGGGCAGGGAAGGTTGCGCGCTGGTCCAGTGGACCAGATGCGAACTCACCGCAGTGAATCCGCTTTATTTTTTCTTCATGCACTAATCTGTACCTGAATGGTTGCATCAACCACCAGAATATCATCAATCTTTACTTCTAGGAGTGCAGCCAAAACTACCAGATTATCAATCGTTGGCATTGCAGTTCCGTGCTGCCACTTGTAAATTGCCTGAGGAGTTGCAAAACCAAAGACATCCTGTAAGTCTCTCACAGACAAACCTGCTGCCTTTCTTAATCTCTCAATATTCTTTCCAGTCGCAACCATATCAATGGTTGGCATCATAAACATAACTTCACCTCCAAAAGGTCCGCCGAACCTTTTTACGGACGCTTAGCGTCTCTTTCCAGCCTTCCGAGTTAAATCGAAAATCTCGAAGAGGATTTGCGGGCGAGCTGCACAGCAACGAAGTTGCCTTCTTATGTGCAGCTCTGCCATCCGCCGGAGGCTCATCTCAGTGGATTTCAACCCACTGAGATGAGTAGTCTCTTCGCAGTGCTAAGCTCGATTTGCTGTGCTTCATCTCGCTTATCGTACTTCGTACTATAAAGCACTGACAGAACCCGACTGCTTTTGTACAAAGCACAAGCAGTCGATTCTGCCAGGCTTTGCACTACTCAGAGGCCTTAAAATTGTATATAGGTTTCATGACATCAATGACATCAACAGACTCACGGATCACATCAATAATATCCTCCAGTGATTTGTAAGCCATTGGTGCTTCGTCCAATGTATTTTCATTAACAGAAGTTGTGTACACTCCTGCCATTTCTTCTTTGTACTGATCCAGACTAAGCTCATTTTTTGCTTTGGTTCTGGACATAATTCTTCCTGCTCCGTGAGGTGCAGAATAATTCCATTCGGGATTTCCTTTTCCTACCGCAAGAACACTTCCATCTCTCATATTGATCGGAATCAGAACTTTTTCTCCTTTATGTGCTGCAATTGCGCCTTTTCTCAGGATCATTTCATCCGTATCAATATAGTTATGAATCGTGTGAAATCCATCTGCTCCTGTCATTCCGGTTCTTCCAAGAATGATTTCTGCCATCTTCTCTCTGCTTCTGCGAGCAAAACTCTGACAAATCACAACATCATGAAGATAATCCTCAAGATGCTTTCCTGACAAATAACAAAGGTCATCCGGCATGGAGGGCTGACTTTCATAAACCTGGAAATGAAGTTCTTTCAGCGCAGCCTGAATTTCTTTTCTTCTGCCTTGTTCTTTGTAAGTTCTGATGATTTCATCTCTCTTTTCAAAATATTTATCATATCCACGATCAATATCCACTGCCAGTTTCTGATAAAGCTCAGCTACCTGCTTGCCAAGGTTTCTGCTGCCTGAATGAATGATCAGATATTTGCTTCCGTCTTCAGCCTCATCAACTTCAATGAAATGGTTGCCGCCACCCAAGGTACCCAGGGATCTTTCCAGTCTTCTTGTATCTTTGAGGTTTCTATAGCATCTAAGTTCTGTCAAATCAAATCTTTCCTGACGCCCCTCCCAGACATTCATTCCGGATGGAATGAAATGACATGCTTCATCAAGCTTTTCAAAATCAATCTCCTCTTTTCCAAGATTAACCGTATACATACCACAGCCAATATCTACACCAACCACATTTGGCACCGCTTTATCCACGATTGTCATAGTCGTTCCAATCGTACATCCTTTACCGGCATGAACATCCGGCATAATACGTATCTTTGAACCAGCAGTCATATCGTAATCACACATTCTGCGAATCTGACTGATTGCTTCATCTTCTATGACTTTCGCATAGCAGATGGCTGTGTTTACCTTTCCTTTTATTTCTAACATATGATTATTTCCTTCTTTCACTGTATTTACATTGGACTCCGTGTTCCGCAAGGGTTGCGAAGGTGTACCAACTGAGCTAATGGAAGAACAAAGTCCGCAAAGCGACACCTTCCATACGCATTCGTGTGCATCCCCCGGAGGGTTTTTGTTTGATAGGAAATGAAGTCATTTCCTATCAAACAAAAAAAGATCGCCTACCTTCACCAGATAAGCGATCCTGAAAATCTATGTATCTATTTTACGCGGAGTCTTCTTTTATAACTCTTCCATTACTCCCTGCGTTTTCTACACAAATCCCAATAATGCTTCATCTGGCCCAAGCGCACAAGATCATAGCCCTGCTCGTATATATGCAGTGCTTCATGTTTAAGTTCGCTATTAAGATAAAACTTACTGATCATTGTAAACATAACTTTTCCTTTCCGGGTTCTTCTCTCAGAACCGCTTTTAATCTTTCTGTAACATAGGATAGCATCTTTTTCCACGATTGTAAATTATACTTGTGGTATAAGGTCCCTATTTTCTTAATATTTTCTCCATTGCCTTGCCTCTGGCAAGTTCATCCACCAGCTTATCGAGATACCGAATATCACGCATCAGCGGATTTTCAATATTTTCGACTCGAATCCCACATACAACGCCTGTAATCTTCTCCCGGTTTGGATTCATTGCCGGAGCCTGTCGGAAGAAATCGCCATAGGAAATCTTACCATCCATGAACTCATCAATCTGCTGCGCGGTGTACCCGGTAAGCCAGGAGGTGACGTCTTCAACCTCTGCCCTGGTATGTCCTTTACGCTCGGCTTTTGCTATCAGAAGGCCATATACTTTGGAAAAGGACATGGCAAATACCTTTTCCTGTTCTTCTTCGGTTTTATTTCGAATGATCTCTTCTATCTGCTCCATGATATTCCTCCTCATGTATGGTTTCCAGTTTCGTAGCACCACAAGGCAATTCTTTTTATCAACTCTGCATCGACCTTGCCGTACGGAATGCGAATCGTTCCTTTATCCGTCTTATACCCTTTCAATGCTTCAGCAAATTCTTCGACTGCTGCAGGACCCGGATACAAGCCGATGTGTTTCTTCGAAGCAGCAAAATGAACAATGTTATGACCTTTCCAGTAAGTCGGCATACTCCATGAAATGCGTTCTTCCGCTTCCGGTAATGCACTGCGAAGAATCTGACGCATATAGCGCAGATCTTCCTGTTTCTCCTCATCCTGGCTCAGGATATATTCATCAATCGTCTTTGGCTTTTCACCGCAGTAATGACTTTGCCCTTTTTTCTTAAACTCTCTGCCACATTTGGGACATTGCCACATTGAGCTTTTCTCACTGTCTCTTTCATGAAGAACCACTTCAACCATATCTCCAAAGCTCTTGCCAATCTGCTTGCGTATCTGTTTTGTAACACCGATAATGTAACACGGAGTTCCCATTTTTACCACTTGCCCACGATACGGAATACCGTCAAATGTAGCATTTACCAACAAACGCCCTTTTCCAAAAAGCTCTTTGATATCGTAAGGAACCTCTACATAGGCAGCATCCATATTCTCATTTTGAAGAATTCTTGCACAAAATTTTAATTCCATATTTTTTTCCTTTCATTCTGTGAATATTATCCTCCGCAAATCACGATTTTCTTATCGTCCTGATCACTGCAATCCAGCCACGAAGGAGACCGCTGCTTCCAGATCTTTTTCATCCGGATGACCTTTTGCAATACCACCAACCAATTTAAAGGGTCCAAAAGTGTCATATCCTTTACAGCCAAATTTTCCGATAATGTCCGTCTTCTTTTCTTTCAAAATAACTTCCAGTGATTTATATGCTGCATTTCTACCAGTTTCTTTGTATTCCGTGATGTACAGATGCATAAACAATTACTGTCTTCATTTTTACCTCCCGCCTAACGATGCCATTCCATCGTATATTCTTCTTCTGATGTATTTTCATCTATTTCTGATTCACAATTTTAAATCCACGATGCTGATAGAACACTACCGCTCTCATATTTTTCTTATACACGTTAAGATTCAATTGATCCTTTAGCTTCATAACGGTGCGGAGCAGCTCTGTTCCAACCCCTTTTGATTGTTCCGTTGCCTTTACAAAGATCCCGGCTATATAAGTGTCTGTCAAACCGATAAATCCCTGAATCTCCTCATTTTCTTCTGCCACAAATACTTCTGCTTCAGGAATCAGTTTTCTGACCGTATCATAATTCTTTTTCCAATAATCTGCTTCTATAAAAGAATGGCTCTCTATATTTGCATGAAGCCATAAGTCCATTATCTCATCCAGATCTCTTGTTTCAAATCTTCGAATCATTTTTCTTATACCATAATTACTAAACCTAGATTATTCACGACACAGCCAAGAAGAAGGCTAAAAACCGCATAGTTACTGTTTTTTAACTGAATATTGCTTTTCACCTATCAAGTGAATAAAA
>SFGN01000165.1 GCA_004556565.1 Lachnospiraceae bacterium
AGGCAAGAATGTCCGACAAGGACACTTCTTGCTATATATACACATGCCGCATGGGAATACACACAGCGCTAACACACTGCATAGCCACACACTTTTTTTCTTTTTCCCTGCCATTTCCACAACGGAACACGGAGAGCGGTCAAGGGTTCGAGCGGAAAAAACCGCACAGCGAAGCTGCTCAGGATTTTTTCAGATCCGAACTTGCGAAGCCCTTGACGGCTTCGGAGTGTGGAGTTACCTTTGCAGACCGAAAAAGAAAAAATCACTCATTCGACAGCGCATTTTCTTTTTCAGTCATACTCGCTAATTCTTCATCACTTATAGGGATAATAGTATAAGTTTTCCCTTCGTGATAAATAAGCACTTTATCTCCATTATCTGCCAAATCAAGCATTTCCTCTATTCGGTCGGCAAATTCCTCTGATGTAAGATTTATAACTGCCATATCTTTGGTTTTTATATTGCTTTTTTACGTCATTTATCGTCATAGTGTCCCCAAGCAGAAATAACAAAAACAACAATAGTGGTTTCGTTCACCGTATATCTGATACGGTTTTTCTTGTCGAGCTGCCTTGACCATACGCCCTGTAAATACTTCAACTGTTCGGGGTGTCCAGTCCCTGTATATGGGTGTTCTTTCAGCTCATCCAACAGCCTCTCTAACTTTTTGAAGAGTTGCGGAGAAGACTTTCTTAGTAACAGCACATGTTTTGCAGCTTCTTTCGAAAATTCTATCTCATACATTGCATTCGTCCTCTATACGGTTCAAAAAGTCATCTAATGATTCGTCTTTCCGCATTTTAAAAGTTCGCCCCTGTTTTATATCTTCGATTCCCCTCTGAATAGCTGCCAGTTCTTCTTTTGAGGGAAAATCTTCTTCGGTAGCCGCATATACGACTATAGGGGCAGCATTACGGCGAGAAACAAAAATTGTTTCCTTTTCTGCCAGTTCAAAATATTTCTTCTGATTGGCTCTAAATTCACGTGTCGTAACTATCTGCATAATATCTATATATTTGATTCACACCGCAAATATAACATAAAAGTATCAATTGATAAAATATTTGTGTACCTATTTGTGTACACGCGCAAAAAAACTCTCAATAACCGCACAATCCCCCAACCCCCTTACGAGGGGGCTTTGTCTTTGTTTTCCCTATTGTTTTTCATCCGTTTTTTCCGAAAGTTAGGAAGCAATCTCAACCTTATGAGCTTGTTTCTATCTTAACATCGACTATCTATGTCCTATCCTCGCGCGCGCGCATTATGCGAGAAAAACACCCTCTAAGTACGACATTTTTGATACTTTAATACGACATTTTTGATACTTTTTTGAAGGGGTAAAAACGACATTTTTGATACTTTATACGTCTATCTATTGTATTAGTCGTTTTTAATAATTACCTTTGCCTTAAACTTTTAAATCAGCACTTATGAAACCAACTACTTACATTAATTGGGACGGTTTGAAAGGTATTCCGTTCTTCTACTGCGATACAAAGGAAGATGAAGAAAACAAAGACTTCGATATATACTATCAAGGGAGGCTGGTGCTGCATGACTACAACCATTGCGGGCACTACCTCTACACAGCTGCTGTGCTGTTCAGCAGAATCAAGAACAAAACGGCAGACTGGGTGAACCTGCGAAACCTTTGGATTCTGCGTGATTGTGTGCGTGAGAACTACAATCACGGCATAGGGGTGGACGACATTATCTTTGGAGAAAATTTTGATGGCGAGAACCTCGATACACTCGCACCACTTACAAAGAAACGATTTGATTATTTGTGTAAGCGGATTAAGGAACTTGACCCATATGCAACAATCTAAAAAAGGCAGCATCTATGGCAAGAACTATAATAAACAATAAGCAAGTCTTTCAATCTTATGTTCTAACTACTGCTAAATATGATTTTTCGCCATATGAAAAGCGCATAATGTATAGACTAATTGAACTTGCTCAAAAAGAAATTGAAGGGATAAAATTAAAAGATAACCTCCGAAAAATTGCTCCAACAAATTTCGGCAGAGAAATAACCATGCCTGTATCGGACATACTGAAAGACGAACAAGACAAGCACTACACTATTGCCAAAGCTGCATTCAGAAGCCTATCTGAAAAGCATATAGAGTACGAAGATGATGAAGTATGGTCATACACTCCTATCATAACTGCACCTGAAATAAAGAAGAATAGTGGCTCTGTAAAGTTCTATGTTTTCGATAATATTTGGAGGTGCTTGCTTGATTTTACCAAAGGATTTAAGAAGTATGAACTTATTACCGCCATGAAATTTAAAAGTGCTTATGCTATGCGGTTCTATGAACTAATGTCTGGACAAACAAAGCCCTTATTTGTGCTATTAGAAGGACCTGATGGGCTTCGTGAACGATTCTATTTGCAAGGAAAGTATGAAAAAGTAAACGACTTTCGCAGAAAGGTTATCGATGTAGCCAAAAAAGAACTCGACGAATCTTCTCCTTATTCGTTCGTAGCTAAGGAGGAAAAAGCTGGAAAAAAAATTATTGGCTGGACTTTCTTCCCTGTATTTTATGAAAACAGAGAAGACCCTGCGCTGCAGGAACAAGCGCGCATGGCTAAAGTTACAGCACGGCTCCAGCTGGAAAACAACGTATATGACTACCTTAAATTCTCCTTTGACTTCAAGTCTGATGAAATCAACAAAAACAAGAAAGCCCTTATCGAGGGACAAAACCGTATTCCCGATTTTATGGGGTTCTTGGGAGAATTGAAGAAAGGCGCACGACTGGCAGAAAACCCCAAAGGATATGTTATCGGCGCTATTAAGAGAAAACTAAAAGAAATCTAACAGAAAGAGGACAACATAACAAATAATTTCTTAAATTTGCCATATCTAAACTTTAAATGTATACTAATATGAAAAAGTTTTTATTATCATTAGCTACTGCTTTTTCTTTTGTGTTATTCTTAGGGTCATGTACCAATGAAGAGGACATAAACAACAACGGTTATTCCGATAAAGAAAAAGCTAAAATCGAAACATTGATGAATTTGTTCGATTCTTATGGTTGGGAACTTGACACGACTGTTAGTATAGAACAGCGTAACAAAGAACTTTTAGAAATGGATTACGAAAAGACTAAAAGTTTCTTGGAGTACATGAGTAATGGTATTGAGTTTGATAATTTTGAACCAACTCAACAAAGTGAAGACAATGCACCAAAAGCCTTAAGCAACACAAGATCTACTATGACCTTTCCGATATATGGTAGTCATAGTAGTGCTGTCGCTTCATCGCAAACCACTATGATTTTATCTTATGACGGTCCAAAACCTTCCAGTGTGACGATACAAAGTACATCAGTATCTTCAAACCCTGCAACAACTTGGACTCCTGATGAATACGGTTCTTTTAACTTTTCAGGGAACAAATGTGATAATATAAAAGCCACAGGAATGATTAAATATGGCAGTATCTATAAACACAAATACGAAATGGTAGGGTGGTGTTCAAAAAATAGTTCAGGTATTGTTGATGACGGAAAAATAACTGGTTTTCATGCAATATAGCCAAATGATAAAATATATTATAAACAAAAAAGCGGAGAATACTACTCTCCGCTTTTTTGTTTATCCATTTCTTGAAAATACTCATAATACCTCTTGTAATTGTCCCTGTCCTTGGCTGCATCCACCCACAGATAACACATCAGACAGGCGAACAATAGGGAGAAAAAAGCACAAAGGATTGAGTACATTGAAACTTTCTTGTCCACATAGCTGCCATTTTTCATTCTGTTTCCCTGCCGTTCAAAGTCCGCCAATACGTTTTTCAGGCGATTTTCGGCACTTTCAAGGCTTCCCCTGTCTATTTCCACCTTCTTGGCTGTTGCGTCCTCTATACGCTTCGTATAAGCTTCTACACGCTTCAATTCTTGAAACACAAGTTCTACCGCAAGCTGCGGATTTACTTTGGGCGTGGTGTCCTTTCTCTTTCGGGGG